>JANMIM010001188.1:0-16308 GCA_031375795.1 Bacteroidota bacterium | reverse complement strand
GCAAGCATCATCGTGCAAAAAGGCGTGGTGGTCGTGGAGGGCAGTTGATTCACGCATGTCGCCCACGATATTTCAGCTGAGAATCCACAAAAGTTCGCAGCGTCCATCCACCAGAATTACCTAATTTTCAATGCGCATCCCCAGCAGTGACCCAGGTGCTGCGTCGACAAGAAAAGATTAACACCCATGTCCCAGACGATCGATTTTGGCATAGACCTCGGCACCACCAACTCGGTGATCGCCCACGCTCACGACGGCAAAGTGGAGGTTTTGCGGAACCCCTTGAGCCTCAAGGAAACGCTGCCCTCGGTGGTGGCATACCGCAAGAGCCGCGTGCTGGTGGGCGAGAAGGCCCGCGAGTTTCTCACCCGCGACCCCGAGAACGTGGTCGGCGGTTTCAAGCGCAAGATGGGTACCACCGAGCGCTACAACATCAAGTCCCTCGAGCAGGAAGTCTCGCCCGTGGACCTCAGCGCACAAGTGCTCATCGAGCTCAAGTCCTTTGTGCAAAACGGCAATCCGCCCAAGGCTGCGGTGATCACCATCCCGGCCTCCTTTGACACGATCCAGAGCAATGCCACCCACGCCGCCGGCATAGCAGCTGGCTTTGACGAGGTCGTGCTGCTGCAGGAGCCCATCGCGGCCTCCCTCGCCTTCGCCAACCGCCAAGACGAGTCGGGCAAGCCCCTGGGCCGTGGCCAATGGCTCGTGTATGACCTCGGCGGCGGCACATTTGACGTCGCCCTCGTGCGCATCAAGGACGGCGAGATGCGCGTGCTCGACCATGAAGGCGACAACTTCCTCGGCGGCGGCGACTTTGACGACCTCATCGTCATGAAGCTCATCGTGCCCAAGCTCAAGGCCGCCGGCAAGTTCCATGACCTGGAGCGGCAGCTCAAGAGCGCCACGGGCAGGCACAACGGCCTGTACTTCAAGCTGCTGTTGCTGGCCGAGGAAGCCAAGATCAGGCTCTCGAGCCACGAAAAGGCCGACATCGAGTTTGAGGCGCAAGACGACGACGAGCGGGAGCAGGAATTTTTCTTTGACATCAAGCGCGCCGAGTTTGAGGCGCTCATCGATCCCTACATCGAGCAGACCATCAAGATGATCGAGCGCATCATGCTGCGCAGCAACATGGAGACGAGCGAGCTGGACTTTGTGCTCATGGTCGGTGGATCGACCTATATCCCTTATGTGCGAGAGCGGGTGGGCAAGGGCCTGAACTTGGAAGTGAATTGCGACATCGACCCGACGACAGCGGTGGGAGAGGGCGCGGCCTACTACGCCGCCACCAAGCCCCGCAAGAAAAAAGGCATTTCGCTGGAGAAGAAAAACCAGCCCAAGACCGAGCGCGCCGCCGGCTTGAATGTGCGCATGGCCTATGCCCGCACCTCCAAGCAAAGCAGCGAATACTTCACAGCCAAGATCGACGGCGACCTGCGCAACCTCTTGTTTCGCATCGTGCGCTTCGACGGGGGCTATGACTCCGGGCTCAAGGACCTGCTGCCCCGCATCGAGGAAGACCTCCCATTGGCCAGCGACACCTACAACATCTTTCGCATGACGATCATCGACAACCTGGGCAACATCGTGCGCGACGACCTGCCCGAGATCGGCATCGCCCATGGCAAATACAGCGTCAATGGGCAGCCATTGCCACAAGACATCTGCATCGAGATCGACGACGTCGAGAACCGGCGCACCAAGCTGGAGGCGATCTTCAGGAAAAACGAAATCCTGCCGCTGCGGCGCACCATCACCAAGCAGGTGATGAAGACCATTCGGCGCGGAGACGACGACCAGATTGTGATCAATGTCTTGGAGGGCTCGTCGAGCTTGCTGCCCGCCGTGAACCTGCCCATTGGCTACATCGTGGTGAATGGCAAGGAGCTGGAGCGGGACTTGGTGAAAGGCTCAGATGTGGAGGTGACCGTGGAAATCTCGGAGTCCCGGGACCTGAAGATCTCCGCCTGCCTGCTCATGAGCGACCAGGAATTTACCAACGTATTCAGCAGCAAGGAGCGGCAAGTCAATCTCGCCCGCCTGGAATCAGACATCCAATTGTTGCTGGAGCAGGCGATGGCCGATCACAAGGAGGCCGACAGCAACAACGATGCGGGCTTGAAACAGCGCATCATGGCGATCATCGAGGAGTTGCAGGCCCTGCTCATGCAGGTGAAGGCGATGGCATCAGACGACGTGACCGACTCGCGGTACCAACTCGACGACCGCAAGCGCAAGCTGGCACGCGAGCTCAGCGAGATGACCCAAGACCAGGCGGTGGAAAATGCCAAGCTCAAGCTTTTTGAGGCGAAACGTCTTTGCAAATACTACGTCGACAAATACGGCAGCCCAGCCGAGCAGCAAAACCTGGAGCGCATCTTGGAGCAGGAAAAGGACGTCTTGCGCCTCGGCAATGTGCCGCGCATCGACGACCTCACCGAGCGGATCCTGCACCTGTATTACGACATTCGCTGGCGCACCTTTGAGTACTGCAGTTGGCTGTTTTCCTACCACTATGCCCCGCGATTGGGTGAATACAACGACCGCACCAAGGCAGAGGCGATCATCGCCGATGGCAATGCGGCCCTCAAGCGCGAGGATGTGCATGGCCTGCAAAACGCGATCAGCCGCCTGCACGAGTTGCTGCCCGTGGACC
Source organism: Bacteroidota bacterium (assembly GCA_031375795.1). GTDB lineage: Bacteria > Bacteroidota > Bacteroidia > J057 > JADKCL01 > JADKCL01. The sequence goes on along the minus strand of JANMIM010001188.1, from coordinate 13,649 downwards.
GCAAGCAGGCCTTCCAGTTTGGAACGGGGATCGGGTAGCAAGGCGGTAAGGTGTGAAATCTGTGCCGTTTAGGTCTCAAACGTGGCTTCCTATTTCAGGAGCCTTTTCGTGCCGTCCGAAAGTCCGTAGGCTAGAAAGCCTACGGTAATTGAGTAGCCGAATCCCTGAAAACCCGTCGCTGCTGAAATCGAGTAGCCATTGTGGAACTTCATTGGACGGTTCTGGCTACTCAATTTCAACGGCAGGCTTGTTCTGACTGATGGCTACTCAATTTTCGGCTGCTTTAGCCGCCGGACTCTGGGTGGGGTCGATTTCCATCCAAGAATGACTGGTTCGAAAATGAGGATTGGCTTCATTGCGCTGCCATGACTAGATTTCACACCTTAGGCAGGCGGTATGTGCGGGAAAATGCATGGAGGCGAAAATTGGCACGGTTTCGGCAGTGGCATCGTTTTTTGCTACATTTGCTAGACGCTAATTTTGCATCCATGAAAAGAATTACGCTGCTCGCCGTGGGCCTATTCGCCCTCGTGCTCCAAGTTCAGGCCCAATGTGGCGGCAAGGGAATCAAGGCCATCGATGCCAAGGAATATGCCGCGGCCTATGCTTCGCTGGAGGAATGTTTGAAGGCCGATCCCACAGACATTTCCGCGCATTTTGGGCTGTCGCGCTTGCACGGGATCCAAGAATCGGGCAAGAAGGACAGGGCCCTCGCCCTCGATCACCTCAAGCAAGCCGAGGCCGGCTGGGCCAAACTCGATGCCAAGGGGCAGGCCAAGTACGAGAAACTGGGCATCACGACTGCGACGCTGGAAGAGCGTCGCGACCGCATCGAGAGCTCATTCTTGGAGGCTGCCAAGGCCGAAAACACCGTGGCAGCCTACGACAATTTCCTCATCGCATTCCCCACATCCAAGGCCACCAACACCTGCCGCAATTACCGCAACGACCTCGCCTACAAGATCGCCACAGCCGCCGGCACCGTCGAGGCTCTCGACGACTACCTCAACACCTATCCCGATGCGGAAAATGTGGAGCCCGTGACCAAGGCCCGCGATCAGCTCGCCACGACCGAGGCCCTCAAAGCCAATTCCGAGGAAGTCCTCACCAACTTCCTGCGCCGCTACCCCAATGCCATGCAGGCCCCCCAGATCCAGCAGCGCCTCAACGCATTGGCCTTTGAAAATGCCAAGACCGCCAATACGATCGAGGCCTACAAGTCCTACATTGCCAGATTTCCCGATGCCGTATTCATCACACAAGCCAAGGAAAAGCTGGAATACCTTGAAGCTCAGGAACAAAAATAAGACGAGTGTCATTTTTTTATTCCCGTGAATCTTAGGAAATTAGACATTTAGATTCATCATATAGGTAAATTATCATGAGAAAAATTCTACAATTCGCGCTGTTCTTGCTCTTGACTGCTGGCGTGGCCCAGGCACAGGTATGTACGCCTCAGCTCATCTACACTTCATTGGGCATTCCTGGCGTCTATCCCAACCCGGCCTTGCAAAACACACTCGCATCGGGCACTCCAGGGGTGGCATACAATGAGACGCTTACGATCATCGTGCCCCAAGACACCACGATCAACCTTTCCGCCATCTTTGGCATCCCGGGCTTCCCATCGGTGTCAGTTTCCGTGAATTATCAAGTCGTGTCGGGCATCACAGGTCTGCCTGCTGGTGTGACTTACGCTTGCGATCCCGCCAACTGCCAAGTGCCTGGCAACAGCAACGGCTGTGTCAAGCTTTCGGGTACGCCTACCACGGCAGGCATGTACTCCGTCAACATGGCCACTTCCTACAACGTGACGATTCCTGCGGGCATTCCACTCATCGGTGGCACTCCTCAAAACGTCCCCTTCCCTGGCGGGCTCACCTGGTCGATGCCGATCGGCGTCACGGCTGTGAAGGATGCGCAAAGCAACTCCCTGTACATCGCCCACAACGCCCCCAATCCATTCCACGGCACTACCAGCATTCGTTTCCATGCCCCCAAGGCATCGGCCATCACCTTTGAGGTGACCGACCTCAGCGGCAAGCAGCTGCATGCTGAAAACTTCCGCGCCATCGTCGGTGACAACCAATTCACCTATGATGCAAGCTTGCTCGCGCCGGGCATCTACATCTACAAAATCTCCAATGGGGAAAATGCCGTCTCCTCCAAGATGGTGGTGCAATAAGTTGATGGTAATCTTTTAGGATTTTTTCCAACCCACAATCATGAAAAGAATTTTCGCATTATCGCTTTTGCTCTTGGCCTCGGTCGGGACCACGGCTTTCGGGCAATGTACGCCAGATCCCGCGCACACCACCGAATTCTTCTACCCGTTGCCGACGGCGCCGCTCCCAAGCGGGACAGTGAGCACTCCCTATGCACAGGTGATCACAATCAACGTGCCACAGGACACGACAATTGACCTTGGAGCCATCATCGGATTTCCTTTTCCTACGACGACTGTCACCATCAATTCGTTGACCTTGGGGATCACCAATGGCCTGCCGATCGGTATTTTTGGCTCCAACAACCCTGGATCTGGCATCATCAATGGCGGGGCCAATGGCTGCATTGATATTGCAGGGACTCCTACGACATCGGGGCAGTACGTGATCAATATCCCGACGACGCTCAATGTGCAGATCCCGATCACCGTACCAGTGATCGGCGGGACGGCGCAAAATCTACCTGGCCAGATCCCGTACAACATAGAAATCCTGGGCAACGTCGCTGTCACCCCTGGCGGCGCACTTGGATTCACGGTCGGCCAGAGCCTCCCCAACCCAACCGACGGCAACACGGTGATCAAGTATGCAGTCACGGCGATCTCAGACATGCACCTGGAAATACGCAATGTCGCCGGTCAGTTGGTGTACACCAGCAGCCAAAGCGCGGTCGTGGGTGACCAAGCCTTTCGCTTGGATGCCAGCGACTTTGCCCCTGGCATGTACCTGTACCGCATCACCGACGGCAAGACGAGCATCGCTCGCAAGATGGTGGTGCAGTAAGGAAGGATTGGGCTGACAAATGAGAGATTGGAAAATGGGAATGACACAGAGCATTTCCAAATCCAATCTCTCATTTTTTGCATTTGCACCATTCGTTTTCACCGCCCTTCAAATCGAGGTGCCTGACGCCGCAACAAGACAAGCATTGCGGATTGGCAGATTCACCAAGGTCAAAACAGCAATAGGAAATGAGGAATGGCCCCCGCCATGCCCAATCCCCCACTTTTCACTGTTCACTTTCCCACTTTTCACTTCCCCGCTTTCCCCACCTCCCAGATATTTCCCCTCCGGTTCCAGTCGAGTCCCGAGACTTGGCCTTTTTCATCGCGGTGGAATGTGAGCAAGCGGCCAAAGGCGATGTGGTAAAACACACTGTCGCTTTGCGGCTTGGCGATCCAATCCTTTTGGAATTTGGTTTTGATTTTGAGGCCTTTGCGCTTGGCGACCATCACGGCCTTTTTGCCAGCAAGCGTGGTGTCCCCAAAGTTGCTCAGGCCAAAGACATAACTGCCCTCAAAGGGCCGCAAGTCGGCTTTTTTGAAGGGCATCGGCTGGGGCTTGGTGCGCAGGCCCGCCAAGATCTTGAAGCTGTCGTACCACGGCACCTTGAAATCCAGCGAATTGCCCACCCTTACGATCACCGTGCGGGTCTTGGGGCAGATGTACGTGAATTGCCCTAGCAAGCCTTCTGCCCAAAAATCATCCATCTCGGGCGTGAGATACCAATTGAGGTGGTAGCGGTTGGTGCCGCCGTCGGTCGTGTCATAGAGGGGAATGCTTTTGACCCATTCCCTCGGAATGAGTTGCTGCCCCTGCCAATTGCCCTCGTTGAGGACCAGCAAACCAAAGCGTGCAAAATCCCTGGCCCGGGCATTGAGGCAGCAAAATGCCTTCTCGTCGTCGGTGCCCTCGGCGAGGCTCCATCCGGCATCTGCCTCCATGCCCAGCGGCTTCCAGATTTTCTCGCTCAGGTACTGCGCGACAGGCCTGCCGGTCGCGCGGCGCAAGATCATCGCCAGCAGCGTGGAGTTGATGTTTTGGTAGAAGAAGCGTTCGCCGGGTCGCCGCTTCATCTGCAGGTTGTGCACGATCTTGGCGGTTTGCGGGCCATAATACATCTTGGTGCTCGTGGCCCAAGGATTGAGGTAGCCTTCGTTGGACGCGATGCCGCTGGTCATCTGCAGCAGGTGCCTGATCTTGACTTGGCAGATCGCCGAGTCGGTACACCAAGGCAGGAATTCCCCGATGCTTTGCTCCACGCTCTTGATGTAGCCCTCATGGATCGCGATGCCCGTGAGCGTCGAGACGTAGGCCTTGGTCACCGAGAAGATGTTGAAACGCGAGGTGTCTGCAAACTTGTCGGAATAGTATTCATACAGCAGCGTGTCGCCGCGCAGGACCACGAGGGAGACCGTTCCCGTTTTCTTGAAATAGTCCTCATAGGTCATGCCGGGTTCATACCAACCCTCCAAGCCCCAGTCCGCGATCGGCAGGATGCCCGTGGAGCGGCCGTCATGGAAACCATGTACCTGGCCCGCACGCAATACGGGCCGCTCCTTCCAGAGATGGTAGTCCGTGACATTGGGCACATTGTAGCGGATCGAGCGCATGACCATCTTGCAACTGCCCAATGCGAACAGTAGGAGCGAATACAACAGCAAGGTTTTGAAAGCGGGGCTTTTGGCAAACATAGCGCGAAGTTAATCGGTTTTTCAAAGGATCGTCTAGTTCGCCGGCACCCTCTCAGTCCAGCTTGTAGGCTGCGGCTCGCAATCTTCCAACCTTCATCCAAAAATTTCGTTTATTTGAATCCTATGAGAATCACATTCAACTCGCCCGTTGTATTGACCTTCACATTGCTGGCCACGGCAGTGCACCTGCTCTCCATCAGCATCTTCCCAAACTTCAACCACGACTACTTTGCGACGACCGGCACATTCAATTGGAATGCCGTGAGCGACTATTTCCGCTTGTTTTCCCACATCCTCGGCCACCAGGATTGGAACCACTTGCTGGGCAACTTCACGTTGATCCTGCTCATGGGGCCGATCATCGAGGAAAAATATGGCTCCAAGAAGACGCTGTTGATGATCTTGGTGACAGCCCTGGCCACCGGCACGATCTACAACATCTTTTGGGATACGGGCATCATGGGGGCGAGCGGCGTGGTTTTCATGATGATATTGCTCGGCTCCCTCGTCAATTTCAGCTCTGGCACGATCCCGATCACCTTCATTTTGGTGGCCTTGCTCTTCCTCGGCAGGGAAGTCTATGACTCGGTCGTCGTGGCCGACAACGTAGCCAATTTCGCCCACATCCTCGGCGGACTCTGCGGCATGGGCTTCGGCTTCGTGATGGGCAAGGGTGGGCCGGTGGAGAAAATTCCTGGAATGAAATAACCGCGTTCGACAATGGAAAAGAAACCTGTAAGAATCGCCTTGCTGCTCTCGCTCACCTTGTTTGGGGTGCTGCTCTTCGTCGCCTCCCATGACCGGGGTGTCGACAATTCCTCCTACCATGCAGAGGTCACCTACGGCGTCGACGTGGACCTGAAGTGGATCGCCGAGGCCGATCAGGTAGACCACGTCGTAGTCCAAGACACCTTCAATTATTACGCAGGTCTCATCGGCCAATATGCTGGGTCGCAATCCTCGCGCTTCAGGCTCGACAGGTTCAGGGACGAATCCATGCAGGCCCCGTCGACCGACCTGTACCACTGGACTGGCTCCTTGAGTTTTGAGGCACCCGATGCCAGCCTGCACCTGCTCAATGCGCTGGTGCAGCAGGGGTATTTGGAACCGGGCGGCTACTTGGCTGCCTTGGGGACCTCGCGTGGGGAGACAGCCCTGCATCTTCCCATCCCCGGCGGGCATGGCCAAGTGCTCCACATCAGGCAATCGGCCTATGAATTGAGCCTCCTGCCCCGCGTCGCGGAGCTGGGTGCCGCCGAACCAGAGGCTTGATGCAAGCCTCCCCCTCAGATTCCACATTAAAATGGGTGCGCATCGCAGGCCTCGTGGCTGTGCTCGGTGCCATGGTGGGCATGATCGGTGACTACTGCCTGCTTTATTCGCCGGGCGGTGGATACATGGACGGCGACTATGCCTTCATGCACGCCATCCCCAACACGAGGCTGCTGTGGGGACATTACCTCGGCATCTTGGCCATTCCATTTGAATCTGCAGGCTTGTACATGGTTTGGCTGGGCCTGCAGCCCATGGGTAGGCGCGTCGCCACGGGCAGCGTGCTCGCAGGCATGTACACGATGTTTGCGGGCGTCGCCTACCACGGGGGTGTGTACCCGATGGCCGATGCCGTGCGCCGTGGAGGTGGGCAAATGGAAGCTTACCGACCCTTCAACGAGCCGCTCGGTTTGGCATTTGCCGTCGTATTTTTCCTGCTGATCGCCGTGCTCACCGTGGCGATCCTGCGCGGCAAGACTGCCTTTGCCCCATGGATGGCCGCCGTTTCGCCGCTGATGGGCTACATGCTCGTACTCTTGCTGTACTTCACCGTGCCCCTCGTCGGCAACTTCTTGGCACCGATGGGATTCAACCTCGCGATGGCCATTTTCTTTGGTGTGCTGGCTTGGAAAGCCCCGCTTTGGTTGCCCAAGGCCATGGTGGACTGAAATGGCAGGCAGGGATTGCGAGGTCGTTTCCCAAAACCTCAAAAAAAAGCGGCGACCCTTTCAAGGACCGCCGTCAATATTTGAGGATGATCGCCTGCCTAGCGGGAAATCACGGTCTTTTGGGTGAATGTTCCAGACTTGGTTTCGTAACGCAGCAGGTAGATGCCGGGTTCGAGGTCTTGAACATTGAGCGAAGCGGATTGAAGGGTGCCGATGGGTTGCGACAAGGCTACCCGACCCTGCAGGTCATATAGTTTCACGATGCCTTTTTCCAATGGCCCTTGGATGCCACGCATGACCAGTACATCGTTGGCTGGGGTCGGCGAGACGCTGAACCGATTTGCAAGCGCCGGTGCGGCTATGGCATTGGTTGTGGCGTCAACCATGAAAGTCACATCGAGACTGTTGCTGGGCTGCGCGACGTCCCACACATGTACGACGACCAACATGGTGCCGGGCACTCCTTGTGGGATCGCAGTGAGGTGCAAAAAGGCGGTGTCGCGCTGCAAGATCGGCGCCATGGTGCGAACGGTATCGGGTAGGTCATTGCAGGAGCTGGCACTACAGAGGGACACTATCCACTGCGAAGGAAACGATTGTATCGTGGCTTCGTACCTGAGGCTGAGTGCATTGAGGTTTGGGTTGAAGAAGTAGATCACTTGGTCAGCATAGGCATCGGGGCTGATGCTGCTTTGCATGCTATCGTTGGGTGCGTAGGTAAAGGCCTGAGCCATGGCTCCAGAGGCGGCAAACAGGCACAGGAATGTAAGGAGGAGAAAATTTTTCATAGCAAATCGAGTAGATGATTCAGGAATCAATACACCAGTTTATCACGAATCCCCCAATTGCCAGCAGCATACGTAGCAATCAAGTTCAAGATACTTCGGTTGTGTGCGTGCAAAATGCAAAACGGCTGACCCAAGGCCAGCCGTTTAACATATTTTCTAGCGCAATGCTTAGTGGGCAACCACGACCTTCTTGGTCATCGTGCCTGCCTTGGAGTCGTAGCGTAACATGTAGATGCCGGGGGCCAAGTCGGAGACATTGATCTCGGCAGTTTGCACGGCGCTCACCTCTTGGGTGCTCACCTGCTGGCCACGGAGGTCATACAGCGCAACAGCGCCCTTGTCGAGCAGGCCATTGTGTGCGCTCAATTGTACCATGTAGGTGGCTGGGTTGGGGGATACCGTGAACTGATCCTCAAATGCGCTGCTCGTGATGGCAGTGCCACCGGAAACGGTGAAGTTGAAGGTGACGTCTTCCTTGGAGGCGGTATTGTTGATGTCATACACGTGGAAAGACAGCGTGCCCGTGCCGGCGATGCTCATGGGGATGCAGGTGAGCTTGATGAATGCGGAATCACCTCTGTTGACAGCACCCATCGTCTCTGCGCCGTGTGGCAGCGAATAGCAGGAAGCATTGTCACACAGCGACATGTTCCATCCCACGGGATAGTTGCTGGTGGTAGGCTCCCATCTCAGGGTCAAGGGGTCTAGGCCGACGTTGGTGAAGTGGATGTATACATCGACATACCCAGCTGCGCTCAGGGTGGTGTTCACTGTCGTGCTCGGTGTGGTGACAAACTGGGCACGGCCCATGGCCATGATTCCCATCAACAAAGCCAAAAGGTATATTTTTCTCATCGTCTTTGAAATTACACTGGTTGAAAACATGGAAACAATACACCAAGTTAGGGACTATCCGCCAAGATGTCAACATTCCTCCGCCAAAGTCATCAAATTGTCGTGTCACGACATGTGTTTTGGGTGAAGCGGCTCAAGGCTGCAACATTTCCAGCAAGCGACCCTCGAGTTGCACGACCTTGCCGCTCGCCGAGTCGAGCACGACAAATGTGATGTCGGCATCTGCTGCCACGGCATCGGTGCCATTGAGCAAGACGGTTTGGTGCATGGTCATGCTGCGGCTGCCGTGGGTCTTGTATTCGGTGCGAATCTGCAGGATGTCGCCCGGCACCGCAGGCTTGCGGTAGTTGATGTTGATGTTCACGATGATGAATGCCCAGCCATTTTTCTTGAACTCATCGTAGTCGACCTGCGTCTCAAAATGGTTCCAACGGGCCTCCTCCAACAGCTCAAGGTACCGGGCGTTGTTCACATGTCCATACAGGTCGGCATGGTAGCCGCGCACTTTGATTTCGGTGATGCTGTGTTTCATGGGCCAAAACTATACAATTCCCGATGTAGATAATTATGGTCGCTCGCAATTGCAGGGTGTACAGCCGCTGCTTTTTCACACTGGGGGATGATCTACCTTTGTCGGGTAGGGCTGCAATCGATGGCAATGTGCTTGCAATGTGCGCCCTGGTAGAAAAGGAATCCTTATGCGCCCTCCGATTTGTGAGATTTGTGACTTGAAGTTTGGTGACGATGACCTGAACCAGCCCGGCCATGGCGGGCTGGTGGAATTCAAGCCTTCGCTCGATGACAAGGCCGTCATCGCCAGGATGCAGGTCAAGGGCTGGACGGGTCACCCGCCCAACATGGGATGGTTTTGCAGCAAGCATGTCGAGGAGGCCCGCGCCATCCGCCACCTGAGCCTGCGGGAGGCCATGGGCGTGCTGCGAAAAAAATTCAAGGAGTCAGAGGAAAGCTGATGCAACCTTGGCCCGCGGCCACGGTCATTGCAATGTCTCAAGTGTCGGGCGATGGGCCCGGTGCAAGGAGCTGCGGCCATCGTGCATCGATGGTCGAATCAAAAAACGCATCGTCATGAAAAAATTCCTGCTGTCTGCCGCCTTCCTCCTTTTGTTGCTCCCGCTTCACGCCAGCGACCAAATCCAATTTGCACAAGGTTCCTGGAGCGATGTGCTCGCCCAGGCCAAGACACAAAACAAACTGGTATTCCTCGACGCCTTTACCTCTTGGTGTGGCCCCTGCAAGATGATGGCCAAGACCGCATTTGTCGATCCAGAGGTGGGCCACTTTTTCAACGACCATTTCGTGAATGCCCAGGTCGACATGGAAAAAGGGGAAGGCCCCAAGCTCGCCAAGGAATACCATGTAAACGCCTATCCGACCCTGCTTTTCATCGACGGCGACGGGGCATTGGTGCACTCCGCCGTGGGTGCACGCTCGGCGGCAGACCTGCTGCAACTGGCCAACAATGTGCTCAGCGGCAACTTCACGAGCCTCCCCAAGATGGCCGCCCGCTTCGAGGCGGGTGAGCGCGACCGCAAATTCCTCAAGCAATACATCCTCACATTGGCAGACCTGGGCCAGGATTTTGCCGCGCCGCTCGCCGCCTTCAAGGAGGGAATGAAGGGCCAGGCCCTGCTCGAGGCCGACAACTGGGAGGTCTTCCACGGCCTCTTTGGCAGGTTTGACTCCGAGTACGCCCAGTATTTCCTCATGCATCGCGGCGCCTTTGAGGCCAAGTTTGGCAAAAGAAAGGTGCAGGAGAAGGCGATCACGTTTTATGAAAATGCCGTGATCGCCGCCGGTCAAGACAAAAGCAAAGCCCTCTACAAGAATTTGCGCCAGCAATTGAAGCTCTCTGGCTTGGAAAAATTGGACTCGATCTTGCCGATGATGGATTTCTTGTGGGCCGATGTGATCCAAGATTGGCCCGGGCTTGCCAAGGCAGCCAAGGTCTACATTCCCCTCCTGAAGCCCGACCCAGCCATCCTCAACAATGTGGCCTGGAGCTACTACGAGCACATCGATCGCAAATCTGATCTACGCCGCGCACTGGGATGGATCGACCAATCGATCGCGATGGAGTCCCAATTCGACAACCTCGACACCCGGGCGATGCTACTCTACAAGCTCGGCGAGAAGGCCGAAGCCATCCAAGCCGCCAACCTAGCCATCGAGGCCGCCAAGGCCGCTGGCCAGGACTACAGCGAGACCGAAAAGGTGTTGCGGGAATTGTCGAGGTAGGGCAATGGGAATTACAGAGGCTTGGCAATGAATCCAAAATTTTTCCCCTAACCCCGCACCACAAAATCCGTTATCTTAGACAAGAAATCTCGACACCCATGAAAAAGTTCCTTTTCTTGTTGGCCTTTGTGGCTGCATTTTCCTCGGTCACCAAGGCCGACATCGAGTTCAACCACAGCCCCTGGCAGGAAATCCTGGCCCAGGCTGGCAAGGAAAACAAGCTGGTCTTCATGGATGCCTACACCACCTGGTGCGGCCCCTGCAAGTGGATGGCAGCCAATACATTCACCAACCCCGAGGTCGCCGACTTCTTCAACAAGCACTTCATCAACGCCAAGATCGACATGGAAAAGGGCGAGGGCGTGGACTTGGCGATCAAATACAATGTGCGCGCCTACCCGACGCTGCTCTTTGTCTCGGCGTCGGGCGACCTGTTTCATGTCGCCATCGGTGCCCTCAACCCAGAGCAATTCCTGGCCCTCGGCAAGCAGGTCACCGACCCCAAATTTGTCTCTATCTCGGCCGCCAAGGCCAAGTATGAGGCCAACAAGGATGACCGCAGCGCCCAAGCCGAATACATCGTGAAAATGACCGCCATCGGCCAGGATGTGAACGATGTCCTCGAGGCCTTCAAGCCAGGCATGTCAGGTGCTGCCCTGCTGCAACCCGAGAATTGGAACGTGTTTCAGGCCGTATTGAATGACTTGGAATCCGATGAAGCCAAGTATTTCCTCGGGCACCGTGCGGAGTTTGTCGCTCGCTACGGCGCGACCGATGTGGATCAAAAGCTGATGGAAATGTACCTCAGTGCGATGGGGCAGGCGACCTATGCACGCGAGGAGTCTGACTATATGTCGGCAAGGGCATCGTTTTTGAAGTCAGGGCACCCCGAGGCCAAGAAAATGGTGTTGTTCCAGGACCTGGGCTGGTACGAGAGTGCCGAGGATTGGGGCAAATATGTGTCGACGGCCCACGAGGCCGTCAAGATGACGCCCGACTTGGCACCCAATGCCCTCAACAGCCTCGCGTGGACATTTTACCTCGGCGTAAGCAAGAAAAAGGACCTGGAGGCCGCCCTGGGCTGGGCCGACCGTGCCTGCAAAGCCGAGCCCATCTATGCCTTCCTCGACACCAAGGCCATGCTCCTCAAGAAACTCGGCCGCAAAGACGAGGCGATCAAAGTCGCCCGCGAGGCCATCGAGGTCGCCAAGCGCGACAAGGAGCCCTACGGCGACACCGAGGCAGCCCTGAACGAGATGCTGGGGAAATAATAGAGGCACGCTTGCGAGCCCGTCCCGATTTGTGATCGGGACATGGCTATCGACCGCCCGCCAGCGGCGGGATTTCAGGCAAGACCCCCCATCTAGGACCTCCAGCAAAAAAGCTGATCACCCACCCTACATCATCCAACAATCCACCTGGTCCAGCGCCATGTGGATCACCAGCCCCAACCCGACGAGGCGGGTGCGCGGGTACAACGCAAGCGCCACATACACCACGATCGCAGGCCATGTGTGCAGCGGATGAAAGCCGATGCTGCAGCGGCAAGGGTCAAAGATCGGCTGGGCCAGCAGGTGGTCCAGGTCCACGAGCATCGTGGCGAGCATGACCAGCAGCGCCTTCCAAAACTGCTTGCGGTAGGCGATACCCGCCACCGCCAGGGGCACCATGAAATGAAGCGCCATGTGGATGTACTCCCTCATGGCAAGGGGCGCTCGTCGAGCAGGTTGATGAATTCCATCCGCCACATGGCACCATCGACATGGAGCTGGGCCACCGAGATCGGCAGCGAAAATCGGCGCGGCCCCGCCGCGCCGGGATTCAAATAATGAATGCCAGCCTTTTCATACAAGGCCGGCTTGTGGGAGTGGCCAAAGACGATGAGCTGCGGCTCACTCGCCAGCATCGCCGCCGTGACATGCGCCAACTCATGGATCATCAGGACCCGCACCTCCTCCAAAGTCAGCTGCACGGTATGCGGCCACGCGTCTGCCGGGTCGTTGTTGCCGTGCACGACGTGCAGCGGCGCGATCGCCTCCAAGCCCGCGAGCAGGGCAGGCGCGCCCACGTCGCCTGCATGCAAGATCATGTCCACCCCCGCGAGCGCCGCGAGGGCCTCGGGGCGCAGCAAGCCGTGCGTGTCTGAAATCAAGCCGATCACCATCCTGCAAAAATAGATCGCCAAGATACACGGGCGATCATTAACTTTATTCTTGCGAGGGAGGCTGATTCCCAAAGGCATCATGGCTAGGATAAAATGGATCTTCTGGGCAGGCTGGATGTGGGTTGCGATTGCGCCACAGGTTCTGTTTGCCCAAAAGCGTTCTGAAGCGGCTGGGCATTATTCTTACGAATTCACCTTTTTGGACGATCATCCGCCGACCCACACGATGAACCGCCATGAGGTCGAGAAGATCGAGCTGCGTGCCAATGGGACGTTTCGGTATTTGCAGGAATTGGGTTATTTCGAACACGATTACAATGCTGAGCGCGGACGCTGGAGCCGGCCAGCAGATACACTGATTGTGCTGGAGACCAGGTTTCGCAAGTCGTATGGCCGCACGGCGCCACGCGTGCGGAGATGGCGCAAAATCACTCCGACACGGATCCTGCTGTACGATGGCCAGAATTTGTATGCGCAGGATTTCAGGAAGGATTACCGCTGTACGGAGTCTGAGAAGAAGAAAAGATTCACCGATGACTACGCGAGAAGGCGAAGGGAATTCCAAATGGAATGACTGTGGAAGGTTGCCGGTGCCTACCTTTGTGGATCACAGTAGCAGCCAATGCACTTGGGCCGCCACCTCGTCTCGGCGTCGGAAGCAGCGAATATGAAGAATTGGATTTCCTATACCTCGGTTCTCGGCGGCCTGCTCCTGGTCCTTGGTACTTTTTTGCCGCTTTGGGAGAAGAATGGCGTGGCCGTCAATGGCTGGGAGGGCGACTACTTGAGCACGGGACGGTGGGTGCTGGTGTTGGCGGCGGTGCTGGCCGTCCTCGCTGCGGTGATCCCTGTGCTGCGCAAGCCCAGATGGTTGGCGGTGGCAGGCTTGGCGGGTCTGCTTGAATCGGGATTGGTATTCTGGCGCGGATACAAGTTGCAGGCGGTCG
>JANMIM010001177.1:0-2805 GCA_031375795.1 Bacteroidota bacterium | reverse complement strand
CAATGTAGTCATTCATCGCAAATGCAAGATAATCAATAAGGAGGGTTTTGAATCTGGCAATGTCTCGGGTCGCCATCATCCATGAAAAAAGGCGGCCCACCTCACGATGCGTCGCCTTTTGAGCGGAGGCTGAGGGATTCGAACCCCCGGTGAGTTGCCCCACAACGGTTTTCAAGACCGCCGCATTCGACCGCTCTGCCAAACCTCCGGGGCGAAGTTAAGAAGAATTCAGATTTGACAAAGCTTTTTTGGGGCCTTGGCTTCCAGGATTTCCGGGGTGGGATTGGCATTCTCCAGCTTGATTTGTTAATTTCAGGTATGAAATCAATCTGGAAACTCGCACTTCTCTTGGCAATGGCTGGACCATTCTGCTCCCTCAATGCCCAAAATGCCATCCCCGTCATCTCCAACCTGAGCCTCTCGGCCGACACGCTCAACCATCGCGTGGACCTGAGCTATGACCTCAACGACGTGGACGGCGATCCCATGGAGGTTTGGATCCAAGTCTCTGCCGACTCGGGCCGCACATGGCGCGTCGCCATCGATGCGCTCACTGGCGACCAGGGCTTCCCGATCTCCTCGGGCACCGGCAAGTCCCTGAGCTGGCATTACCTGCCGGCCACACTCAGCGCCTACGGCGCTGGCTTGGCCACCTACCAAGTGCGCCTCATCGCCGACGACCGCCAGTCGGTGGACCTGCAACTCGTCGCAGACATGGTCGACAGTGCCCGGCTGCATCAGCAACTCAGAGACTTGGAGGGCATTCGGCACAGGACAGCTGGCCTGCAAAAGCTGGAGGACACCAAGGACTCGCTGGAGGCCATGATGAGCCAGGCCACGCTCCACCCCTACCGCCAAGGCCCGGTCTTTGGAAACTACACTTGTGAAAACCTGATCGGGCGGCGGTCGGGCACACGCCGCGACAGTGCTTGCTGGCAGATTTCGGGGCATTTTGACACGGTGATCAATGCGCCCGGCGGCGACGACAATGCCACTGCCGTCGCCTGCGTGAGCGAGGCGATCAGGGTCCTCGACAATTTCGAGACCAAGGAATCGATCCGCTATTTCTTCTTTGACATGGAGGAGGCCGGCTTGATCGGCAGCTCCGATTACGTGGCCAATGCCCGGCCTGCATGGGAGCAAGTGAGCGGATTGCTCAACATGGATTGTGTCGGTTTTTTCAGCCAAGCCGCTGGCTCACAGGTGATGCCCAATGGGTTCAACCTGCTCTTCCCCACCGCATACAACGCGATCCAAGCCGATTCCTTCAGGGGAAATTTCCTCACATCCATCGTCAACACCCCCTCTGGCTGGCTCGACACCCTATTTGTGAACACCGCTGCCACATACGTGCCCAGCCTCAAGGTCATTTCGCTCAACACGCCCGGCAATGGACAGCTCACGCCAGACCTGCGCCGCAGCGACCACGCGCCCTTTTGGGATGCGGGCTTCCCGGGCATCTTCTTCAGTGACGGCGCCAATTTCCGCAACCCCAATTACCATACTCCCAACGACACGGTGGGCAGCCTGAACATCGATTTTTATGTCAAGAACGTGCGGGCCATCGTGACGACGCTGGCCAGGCTCGCACAGCTGGAGCACAGCGCGGTCGGCGTGGCAGGCGGTTTCGACGTGCAGGTGCCCGTCGCCAATGAGCAGCCACGGCCGCTTGCAACCCTGCCCGGCCTGCAGATCCTCCCCAATCCCAGCGATGGGCGGTTGGAATTCAGGATAGAGCTCCCCGTGGCGGGCAAAGTGCGGCTGGAACTTCGCAACCACCACGGGCAGCTCGTGCAGGTGGTCGATGAAGGCTGGCGCGAAGCGGGAAGCCATCGCATCAAATACAACCAACCCCTATCGCAGGGTTACTACGCTGTGTTTCTCACCACCGAGTCGGGCAGCGCGCACCAACCCCTGCTGATCCAACGCTAGACTGAAGTAAATATCTGATCGGCATGGGTTGATTGTTGACCCTGAGCCTCCTTTTTGGGGAGCTGGAGGCATATTTTCACGATTTGGAAACTACGGCGGCTCGGGTCTTGAGCAGGGCGATCCGGCCACGATGATGGTTAGCCGACAATTCGTGAAATTATTTTTCGATGCGATGGTACGAATCCGTTTTGTTTAACTTATATTTGAAAAAGTTAATCAAACTCTATGTTTAGAAACTCCATTCTCTTTCTTGCGCTTGTATTTTTTTCCCAATTGCTCACCGCACAAATCAGGATCGTGGGGGCCAACTATGACCTTGGCACGAGCACGATCGGCGTCCTGCGATGGGACGCCAACACCGGTGCCGTGCTCGACTCTGTGCCGACACCGACGCAAGGCATAGCCGTCGGATCCTCGGTATTTGACGCCTTTCGCGGCGACTACTACTTTGCAGATTTTAATGGACTCAACGGCATCGATTTCGATTCAAGCACCTACACTGCCTATGCCGGAACCCAAATCAACACCAGCGCCGAGATCGACATGGCGAGCGGCAAGATCTTTGGGGTCAGGACCAACAATGTACTGGATAGCAATGGCATCGTCACCTCCTGGAGCATGGACATGGTGGAGTACCACATCGCCAACAATACCGAGACGGTCCTGGGAACCTTTACGGGCAACCAAGGTGTGTACCTGGACGCGAGCTGCTTCAATTCCAACCTCGGCATCTATTATTTCATCGGGGTAGACAGTGCACAAGGGCAATGCCTGTATTCGGTCAACACCAGGGACAGCGTTTTTTCATTCACCCTGGTGCCGATGAACAGTCCACTCATGTATGTGCAAACGCTGGAGTATGACAATGAGTAC
>JANMIM010001173.1:0-3922 GCA_031375795.1 Bacteroidota bacterium | reverse complement strand
GTCCTCCAAAAATTGCATTCCCCCCCGAAATCCCCGATTTTTGAGCCTGATGGAGCCCTTGCCTTATTATTCCTTTGTCGTCACCTCGCGCAACGATTTTCATGGTGGCAACATCCTGAAACGCATGCGGTTGTTTGTGAGCGGGTTGATGACGCAAGCAGAGCGGCATCGGCTGCCCATCGAGTTGATTTTTGTGGAATGGAATCCGCCAGCCGATCGGCCGAGGCTGCATGAGGTGCTCCCCAATCCCAAACCCGGCGGCTACCTGCGTGTGCGCTACATCGAGGTGCCCGAGCGCATTCACCTGCATTACAAGCGCGCCCAGGAGATTCCGCTGTTTCAGATGATCGCCAAAAATGTCGGCATCCAGCGTGCACGCGGCGAGTATGTCGTGTGTACCAACATCGACCTGCTGTTTTCAGATGACCTGATGCGCCGCCTGGCCGAGCGCAACCTGGATCCCAAGTGCTTTTACCGCGCCAACCGGGTCGATTTTCCAGACGGCATCGATGAAAACATGTCGCTCGATGCCCAGATCGCCTTTGCCGAAGCCAATGTGATCCGCGTGAATGGTTGGGACAGCCGCTACCAGCATGTCGATGCACGCCGGTATGGGCTCAAGGAAATGCCGCCGATTTTTCGTCGGATTGCGGACCGCATCGGGCTGCGAGACCGCCGCAAACAACCGCCGGGCGAGGCCGAGTTTTACCGCCTGGACCGTGAGGCCTGCGGTGATTTCACCATGATGCACCACGATGCTTGGCAGGCCATTCAGGGTTATGTCGAGCTCGATTTGTATTCCATCCATATCGATACGCTCGGCATCGCCTCCGCTTGGGCCATGGGTTATGAACAAGTGGTTTTCCCGAGATCGGCTTGCACCTACCACATCGATCATCCCTCGGGTTGGAGCGCGATGAATCCGGTCGAAAAATTGAAGTTCTCGGAGGAGCGGCCCGGCATCGACTATAGTTTGATGCGCGAAGTGGCGATCCATCTCTTCAAGACGGGCGAGCACTTTCACCTCAATGCCGCCAATTGGGGAGCCGCAGACGAGGAATTGGAGGAAATCGCTTTTTAGGTCGCTCCCTCCACGAGGCCACGCCTTGCATTTCCCTCCCATTACAGTCAAGGATTGGACAGCGGGCGCTGAAAATTGCCCAGAATTGTATTTCTGCCCCATAAAAACGAGATTCGCCCCATGCAACAAGATCCCTACTATTCGATCGTCGTCACCTCCCGCAACGATGGCCACGGCGGCGACCTCTTGAAAAGGATGCGCTTGTTCATCAAGGGATTGCTGCATCAGACGCTCAAGTTTCAGTTGCCCATTGAGCTGATCGTGGTGGAATGGAATCCATCGCCGACCGCGCCCCGCCTGCATGAGGTGCTGCCCAAGCCGGTTGTCGGCGACCTGCTCACGATCCGCTACATCACCGTGCCAGCCGAGATTCACAATCGGTACAAGCGCGCGGCGCAGATTTCCCTGTTCCAGATGACCGCCAAAAACGTCGGCATTCGTCGCGCAAAAGGCAAATTCATCATCGCCAGCAACATCGACTTGATATTTTCAGATCAATT
This sequence comes from Bacteroidota bacterium, assembly GCA_031375795.1. GTDB lineage: Bacteria > Bacteroidota > Bacteroidia > J057 > JADKCL01 > JADKCL01. The sequence continues at coordinate 2,341 of JANMIM010001173.1, read as the reverse complement.
GTTTGCGATCCTCGCCCAGCGGGACCTTGATCCCAAGTCCTATTACCGCGCCAACCGCAACGACATTCCCGATGGCATCGACGAGACGATGACCTTTGAGGATCAAATCGCCTACGCCCAAGCCCATATCATTCGCAGGAACGGCTGGGACAGTCGGTACAAATATGTAAATGCCCACTGGCATGGCATCAAGGAGCTTGGCCCGATTTCGCGGTGGATCACCGACCGTGTGGCCTACCGCGACCGCAAGAAGCAAAAACCGCGCGACCGGACTTATTACCTGCTCGATACGGTGGCTTGCGGCGATTTTACGATGATGCACCGCGATGCTTGGGTGGACATCCAAGGCTATGCCGAGCTGGACTTGTTTGCGCTGCACATCGATTCATTGGCGGTGGCGGCGGCGCGTGCCTTGGGATACGAGCAGGTCACCTTTGCGCGCGATGCTTGCAGCTACCATATCGACCACACTTCGGGCTGGAGCGCGATGACGCCCGTGGAGCAGATCCGTTTTTTGGAGATCAGGCCCTCGATCGACATTGGGACCTTGGAAAATGCGGCCCTGTACTTGCTCGAGCACGGCACCCGGCTCAATCTGAATCCAGAGACCTGGGGTTTTTCGGATGAGGAATTGGAGGAAACGGTCTTTGTGGGCCAATAACTGCCACCGATAAGGCCATGGGCAACGGCATGCAAGGAGACGCCTGCAAAAGAAGATATGTTTAGGAATGGATTCCTCGTTATTTTCGCTGCATTGTGAAGGTCAAAACATAGCTTCGGGAATTTTGGAACGAATAGGCGTCATAGGGATCGGGAAATTGGGGTTGTGCTTTGCGCTGAACCTCGACAGGGTGGGTTATCGGGTCTTGGGACTGGATTTGGATGCGGCTTATGTGGCCGAGGTGAATGCCAGAAGCCTGCAAAGCTACGAACCGCATGTGGTCGAGATGCTCTCGGAAGCCCAGCAGTTTGAGGCGACGACCGACATGCAAGCGCTCATAGCCAGTGAAATCACCCTGTTTTTCATCGTCGTGTCCACGCCATCGCTGCCCGACGGCGGCTATGACCATGGACAAGTCGACGGTGTGTTGGCGCGGTTTGCCGAGGCAGGCAGGTCGGCCACCCCACGGCACCTCGTCGTGATGTGTACCACCATGCCCGGCTATTGCGACAGCGTCGCCGACAAGATGGCCGCCCTCAATTACCACATCAGCTACAACCCCGAGTTTATCGCGCAGGGCACGATCATCCGTGATCAGCAGTACCCCGATCAGGTCTTGATCGGCGAGGCGAGTGTAGAGGCCGGCGATGCCATCGAGGCGATTTACCGCCGCATGTGTGTGCAACTGCCGACCTTTTGCCGCATGTCGCGGCTCAGTGCCGAGATCACCAAGCTCGCCACCAATTGTTTCCTCACCACCAAGATCTCCTTCGCCAACTCCATCGGCGACCTTGCGACGCGCGTGGGCGCCGAGCCCGACAAAATCCTCGCGGCCATCGGTGCCGATCAGCGCATCGGCGGGAAATATTTGCGCTATGGCTTTGGTTACGGCGGGCCCTGCTTTCCCCGCGACAACCGCGCCCTCGGCAAGTTTGGGCAGATGAGCGGCATGGATGTGCTGCTGAGCGAGGCGACTGACGAAGTCAATCGCCGCCACCTCGATTTCCAGTTTGCACAATATTGTGCGCAGTATCCCGCCGAGGAAATCATTGTCTTTGAGACGGTTACCTACAAGCCGGGCACCACGATCTTGGAGGAGAGCCAGCAACTCGCCCTCGCGCTCATGCTCGCGCAGGCGGGGCGCAAGGTACACGTGCGCGACCTCGCGCCCGTGGTCGCCGAGCTGCAAGCGCAATATGGCAGCCTATTTATTTACGAAACCATCTCTGTCTGAGTATGGAGCAGGCTCTTCCACATCCTGCGATTGTGGTTGCCGCCTGGAATCGGCCGCTGTCCTTGCAGCGATTGCTCCGGTGTCTTGCGCAGGGAAATTTTCCGCCCGACACGACACTGCATATTTCGATTGACCATTTTCAATACGACGATGTCTTTCATCTTGCAGAATCCTTTGTCTGGACACACGGGAAAAAGGTCGTCGAGCAGCATCCCGAGCGACTGGGATTGCGGCAGCACATGTTGCATTGCGGTGGATTGAGTGCGCAATATGGGGCGATCATTTTACTGGAAGACGACTTGGCCGTTTCGCCCTGGATGTATGACTATGCGCAGCAGGCATTGGCTTATTTCAATGACGACCAGAATGTTGCGGGCATCTCCTTGTACAATTACGCAGTGTCCGAGAGCTGCCTGCAACCGTTTTCCCCATGGCAAGATGCTTGG
>JANMIM010001172.1:0-6644 GCA_031375795.1 Bacteroidota bacterium | reverse complement strand
GTGAACCCTCAGGACCACCGCAACGGAAACTGCGGATCGAATTCCTGACCCGCCGCCAAAGGGGTACATTCTTCCTCAAAAAAATCTCGAAATTTGTGCCATGGGAGACTATCGTTTGATTTTACAGCGTGGAAATTTAGTCGCAGGCAGTTGGCGGAATCATGGAGCGCATCGGCTGCGAGTCGTCGACAAATATGATGGACAGACGCTGGCAGAGCTTCCGCTTGCCGATGAGGCATTGATGGAGGAGGCGATTTCAAAAGCCTTTTCTTCCAAGCACACACACTTGCAGATCCCTGCGGGTACCAGAGAGTCATGCCTTCAGAAATTGGCGACGCTGCTGGAATCCAAGTATGCTGATTTTGTGGACCTCATCGTGCGTGAATCAGGCAAGCCGATCGGCAATGCCCGCGCCGAAGTTGATCGTGGGGTGAGGACCCTGCGTTTGGCGGCTGCGGAGTCGTTGCGGTTCTGTGGGGAGATCATACCGATGGATTTTGGCGCAGGTGCCGGCAAGACGGCCTTTACGAAACGTATTCCGGTCGGTGTGGTGGTAGGGATCACGCCATTCAACTTTCCGCTGAACCTTGTCTTGCACAAAGTCGCTCCAGCCTTGGCGGTGGGTTGCCCAATCATCATCAAGCCAGCTCCACAGGCACCTTTGACAGCATTGGCATTGGCGGCCTTGGTGCAAGAGGCTGGATTTGCGGCAGGAGCCTTGCAGGTGCTGCTCTGTGAAAACGCCTTGGCAGAGCGGCTCGTGACCGATCCACGCATTGCGATGCTGTCCTTCACGGGCAGCGACGCTGTCGGCTGGCGCCTGAGGGCAATCGCGGGGAAAAAGAAGGTGGCTCTCGAACTTGGCGGAAACGCCGCTGTGATCGTGGACGAAACCACCGATCTACCGACGGCGGCCAAGGCTGTCTGCATAGGTGCCTACAGCTATGCCGGTCAAACCTGCATCTCGACACAGCGCGTTTTTGTCGTCGAGGCCGTGTTTGCTCGATTTCAACAATTGCTCATCGATGAAATCGAGCAGATCAAGTCGGGCAATCCCCACGATGAGAATGTCGTAAATGGCCCCATCATCGATGCCGGGCATCTCGATCGCATCGACGCGTGGGTGCATGAGGCAATCGCAGGAGGTGCGCAAGTGCTTGCCGGCGGGAAAATTCTTTCCCAAACGCATCACATTTTTGCGCCAACGTTGCTCACGCAGACCGACCCAAGCATGAAAGTCTGCCACGACGAGGTATTTGGGCCGGTTGCCGTCTTGGAAAAGGTCAGCGATTTTGAGATGGCAGTGGACAAGGTCAATGAGAGCCGTTATGGGCTACAGGTCGGCGTCTTTACCAACTGCATCGACCGCGTGAAATGGGCGCATTCCCACCTCGAGGTTGGTGGTGTCATCATCAACGGCGCGCCCGGATTCAGGGTAGACAACATGCCTTATGGCGGCATCAAAGATTCTGGAGCTGGGCGGGAAGGGGTGCGCTACGCGATGGAGGAGATGACCGAGCCCCGTTTGTTGGTGTATTGAAAGATGAGTTGAGGAAACAACGTCACATCAACTCCAGCATCTTGGCGGCAATGCGTTTCGATGCCCCGGCGTCTCCCAGCGCTAGACGAAGCTCGGCATAGTCGGCTTTCAGTTGGGCTTTGCGTTGGGGATCGTCCAGCAGCTTGCGCAATTCCGAGGCCAGGGCCTCGGGCCGCAAGTCGTTTTGGATCAACTCGCGAACGACCTCGCGGTCCATGATCAGGTTCACGAGGGAAATGTAGGGCACTTTGATGAGCCAGCGAGCGATGCGCACGCTCATGGCATTGGCGGCATAGCAGACGACTTGCGGCACTGCAAACAGCGCCGTCTCCAATGTGGCCGTTCCGGAGGTCACCAAGGCGGCGTCGGCAGCAGCCAGCAATTCGTAGGTTTGGCCACGCACCACGGTAATCTCCATGGACCCGATGATTTCCGCATAGAGCGCGTCGTCGAGCGACGGCGCGGCAGCGATCACGAAGCGCGTCTTTGGAAATCGTGACTTGATGGCGAGCATCTGCGGCAACATCCGCAGCAGTTCCTGTCGGCGGCTGCCCGGCAACAAGGCCACCAAACGTTCTTCGCCATCCAGAAAACGATCACGCAGCGCGGCGCGGTCGAAACTGCGTCCCGCGATCTCATCCAGCAATGGATGACCCAGAAATTCCACCTCGTAACCTTCTTTCGCAAAAAATGGCTTCTCAAATGGCAAAATCACAAACAGCTTGTCCACGCGCTCCTTGATCTTAGGGATGCGCGACTTCTTCCAGGCCCAAACTTGTGGAGATATGTAGTAGAAAACCTTGATTCCCTGCTCCTTGAACCACTTCGCGATGCGCAGATTGAAGCCTGGGTAGTCTATCAAGACGACCGCTTGGGGCTTGAATTGCAAAACGTCGGCCTTGACATCCCTAAAGAGGCGCTTGATCTTGCCTAGATTGGCCAAGACCTGGGTGAAGCCCATGAAACTTGTGTCGCGAATGTGCCGCACCAGGGTCATACCTTCTGTCTGCAGGCCATCGCCACCCACACCCCTCAACTCGATCTCAGGGTGCAACTTCCGCATCGCTGCAATCAAGTTCTTTCCATGCAGATCGCCGGAGGCTTCACCTGCAATCACATACAATTTCAGCGGAGTTGCAGATTCCATTGGTTGAGGGAAGAAATCGCGTGGTGGGCAGTGAGGTCAAACTCCACAGGGCATACGCTTACGTAGCCGTTGTCGAGCGCCCAGGTGTCGGTGTCGAGTCCCTCGTCGCTTTGCTGGAACTTACCCGTAAGCCAATAGTATTTGCGACCGTAGGGATCAAGGCGTTGGTCAAATTCCTCCACCCAGCGGCCGATGGCCTGCCTCGTGATGCGGATGCCCTTGATTTGGTCGAGCGGCAGCTTGGGGATGTTGACGTTGAGCAAGGTCCCCTCGGGCATTCGGGCGTGCAGTGCCTTGCGGATAATCACACGCACGACCTCTTTGGCGGCTGTGAAGTCTGCCTCGTGGGAAAAATCACACAGGCTGAAGCCGATCGAAGGGATACCTTCGATTGCACCTTCCATCGCTGCCGACATGGTCCCTGAATACACAACAGATATGGAATAGTTTGCACCATGGTTGATCCCGGAAACCAGAAGATCAGGCTTCTCTGGCATGAGCACACCAGTCGCGAGTTTCACGCAGTCGGCAGGGGTGCCAGAGCAAGCCCAGCCCATGAAGCCATGCTCGACCTCCTCCTCGACCAACCGCAACGGCTCACCGATGGTGATCGCGTGGCCCATGCCACTTTGTGCACTGTCGGGAGCAACCACGGTTACGTCCCCAAATTCGCGGGCCACTTCCACGAGGGCCTTGATGCCTCGGGCGGTGATGCCATCGTCGTTACATACCAAAATGCGTGGTCGTTGCTGCATCTTCATTTTTTGAGAGCGCAAGATAGGGATTATCGATGAGGAGCCACCGCTCTGCTTGCAAGGTTTTCAGGCAACGGGGATCTCCGATTGGGCGAGGCACGTGGCATGATCTGTTTCCAGTCTGGAGATGAACTTGCGACGAATTGAGCTGCACCTTCAGTGCCTAAATCGAATCAGAATGCACGCTGGGCAGGATTAATTTTCCACAGCGCAGACGATCAATTGGGCCTCAAGAGGTTGGGAGGCATGGATTTTCTTGCAAATGCTTGCCCGAGATCGATGATTTGAAGAACCATGTGGAAAACAAGATGCTGCTTCCTCGACCATCGATTGATAACTTCGATGTGAAAATGAATTAGGAGTCATCGTTTTGGGGCCTAACCCATGGCCATTGAATCAGTAGCAGTCGGTTTTTAAATGAAGCGTTTCAACTTCTTGTTGGTCACCAAAGATGACAGCCTGCGGCCCGATGTCCTCAGGACACTCTCCAAGGTATTCAAAAGCAATTTTGTATTCGAATTGCCTAGCATGGACGAGGCACTCAAGATTCTGGCCAAGCTCAATGTCGATATCATGATGCTGGACTTGGACTTGGGCGAATTTGATTTGGTAGCCTTGAGCACGCGTTTTCCAAAGATGGTGGTGATGGGCATCGCGAGCAATCCGAGCAGCATTCGCTCCAACATTGCCCCACTGCGGCACAAAGTGTTTGAGAAGCGCGATTTTGCCCAAGCCTTTGCCGCAGAGCTCAAAACGCAACGCAAGGACCTCGAAGCGATCGAGCATGCTCCTGCTCGCATTCGCAACCAAGCCCCGGCCACGCCGACCGACTTTGTGGATTTTTCAAAGCTTTCGAAGGTCGGGAAGAACTGAATAGCGGGCTTCTGCTGCGGACCATCGTGCTTTTGGTGGGCTTGTTGGTGTACATCCAATGTCATTTTCTGCTATCTGGTCGTCCAGCCGACAGCGATGCCCCCAAAACTTATCGTCGATCTTCCCGTTTATACATCAGATCGTTTCTATTTTACATCGAATGCCCTAAATTGAGGCCTGAATTACTACCGATGAAATCAAAGAGCGTGAATAGGTTGTTTTTGCTGATGGCGATGTTTTTTGTGGGCAATGCGCTGTGGGCGCAGCAGAAATACTGGGTATTTCTGGCTGACAAGGGGCCTGAGCAAGCCTTCTGGGAAATGCATCCCGAAGAATACCTGTCCCCAAGGGCCCTGCAACGCAGGTTTGCGGTTGGCAATTATCCCACGTCGGTCGATTTCCCTGTAAGCCCCACTTACACCCAGCAATTGTCTCATGCTGGCGTACATGTACACGGCACCTCGCGCTGGCTCAATGCCGTGAGTGTGGAGACGACGCTCAGCCTCAAGGAATTACAATCCATTTGCCCGGCCGCGACGGGTATGCAGCGTGTCGCACGATTCACCACGACAGCCTATGACCGCGTGGATACACCCGTGCCGACACACAAAACCGAGGTGGACTCGATCGCCTATGGAAACGCGACCGACCAGGTTTTGCAGCTCAACCTCAAGTGCCTCCACGACCGTGGATTCACCGGTGACGGCGTATTGCTCGCCATCTTCGACGCGGGATTCTTCAATGCCGACACCATTCATGCCTTCGACAGTCTCTGGATGCAAGGCCGTGTGCTCACCTACTATGATTTCGTGAACAGCGACACGACCCTGTTTGACGAGCACAACCATGGCATGAATTGCCTGAGCACCATCGTTGCCAACCTGCCCGGGCAAATGGTCGGAACGGCACCTCACGTCACCGTCGCCATGGCGCGCACCGAAACGGTATTTTCCGAGACCCATCAAGAAGAAGACAATTGGATGGCAGCCGTCGAATGGGCCGATTCATTGGGTGCTGAGGTCATTTCAAGCAGCCTGGGTTATACCTTGTTTGATCCCGGGCAAGGCGACTTCAGCTATGAAGACTTGGATGGCAACACCACCATCATCAGCCGGGCCGCCGACATGGCTGCCGCACGTGGCATCTTGGTCGTGAACAGCGCTGGAAATGAAGGCAATGCCCCGTGGCGCCACATTTCGGCGCCCTGCGATGGCGATAGCGTGTTGTGCGTGGGCGCGGTCGATGCAGCCGGCAACTATGTGTCCTTTTCTGGCAAGGGACCCAGCGCCGACGGCCAAGTGAAGCCCGACGTCGCCGCCATGGGGCTCGGCGCGACCATCATTGGCACCGATGGTTCGGTCACTGCCGGGTCGGGGACGTCATTTTCTGCACCCATCATCGCGGGTTTTGCAGCTTGCTTGCGACAGGCGCATCCGCAGCGCAGCAACATGGAGATCATCGGCGCCATTCAGCAAAGTGCCCACCAATACTTGACCCCTGACACCTTGCTCGGCTACGGCATCCCCGATGCCTGCAAGGCAGATTCGATCCTGGATCGACTGGATTCCCTTGCCACGAGCACGCAACCCGTCTCTCAAGGTCTGCAGCAGGTACAAGTCTATCCCAATCCAGCCAAGGACGTGTTGGTGCTGGAAAATCGGTTCCCAAGCAACCCGATGACAGCTTGGCGTTTGATGACCTCCGATGGCCGAGAGGTCGATAAGGCCGATCGTCTCGATGCTGCCGAGCGGCAACAGCTGCGCATTGCGCTGAAATCCATGTCTTCGGGCATCTACCTCGTCCAGATCACGTTTGGAACCGGGCAGGTGCAGGTCACTCGTTTTGTCAAGGAATAACATAGCACATCATGGGATTTGGTGACGAATTTGGTCGGGGTCTTCAAGCTTACCGTGAGGCCCATGTGGTCATATTCAAGTACAAACTGACCAAATACCTCTGGATTCCAGGCATCGTAACCATGGCCTACACGGTTGCGTTTTTTGTGATGTTGGCTGTCTTGGCTGGGCGCGTTCCAGACGAAGCAAGCAGTTATCCCGGTTGGTTGAATTGGATGGGCGCATTCACGCCTTGGTTCATGAAGATCCTATTTTGGTCAGTGGCCGTCCTGGTTTTCATCGCTAGCCTCAAATATGTGCTTCAGGTCCTGCTATCGCCAATCTTGAGCCAGTTGAGTGAGGCCGTGGAATTGAAGGTATGGGGCAAGGAGGTCGGGCCCATGACTTGGCGCGGTTACCTGCACGATATGCTGCGTTCGTTATTGCTCGCTTTGCGCAACTCCTTCATCGAACTTTTCCTTTGCCTGTTGCTC
>JANMIM010001030.1:0-1953 GCA_031375795.1 Bacteroidota bacterium | reverse complement strand
TATTCCAGGTGCTTGAATTCGTGGCGGGCAGCGCTAAAGAGTTCCTCGCATTCCTTGATGTGGTCGTCCATGGAGCCGCCGATGTCAAAGAAAATGAGGACTTTCACGCGGTTTTGTTTGGAGGGCACCATTTGCAGGTCGAGCCAACCTGCATTGTCGCTCGTCTTGCGCACGGTCGCGTCCAGGTCCAGCTCGTCGGTGACGCCCTCGCGCGTGAGCAGGCGCAAGCGCTTGAGCGCCAGCTTGATGTTGCGGGTATTGAGCTCGACCTCGTCGCTCAGGTTGCGAAATTGCCGCTGGTCCCAGACCTTGATCGCACGCCGGTGGCGGCTGCCCGCCTGCCCGATCCTGAATCCCTCGGGATTGTAGCCATAGGCGCCAAAAGGGGAGGTGCCGCCCGTGCCGATCCACTTGTTGCCGCCCTCGTGCCGCTCGTGCTGCTCCTCCATGAGCTGCCGAAACCGCTCCATCAGCGCCTCCAAGCCGCCCATCGCCTCGATGGCCGCCATCTCCTCCTCGGTCAAGAATTTCTCCAAATTCTTGCGCAGCCAATCCTCGGGTATGTCGCGCAGCAATTGGTTGGGGATCAGCTCCATCCCCTTGAAATGATGCCCAAACAGCATGTCAAACCGATCAAAATGCTGCTCCTTCTTGACCAACGTCGTGCGTGCTAGGTAGTAGAATTCCTCGAGTGAAAACTCCGCCTCGCCCGCCTTCAAAGCCTCCAAAAACATCAAATGCTCCCTGATCGACACAGGCAAGCCATTGGATTTCAAAAGGAGGAAAAAGTCGATGAACATGGGGCAAATGTAGGGAAATTGAAAATGACTATCCGGAACTTTGCCAGTAAACCGTGTTGCCGAAGGGTCCGCCTGCGGCCATACGCGTAAACTTAAGCACGAACTCTAGCCCCGAAGGGGCGCGATATGTCAGCGGTGGGCAACGCCCACCGTCGGCAGTGTATGAGTTGTTTTGAGCCCTGTAAGGGCGGAATAGCTTCACAACAACCTTATTGCCACGGATTTATACGCTGTTCCGAAGGATCGCGCCCCTTCAGGGCTCCACCGTTTTGTGCGCTTGCCAGCGATGGGCGATGCCCATCGCTGACAGATTACGCCCCGTTGGGGCTGCGTTGTCGCTAAGGAGTCAGTCGAATCAAGTGACTGATGTTAAATTCGTTATCGACATTAGGTTTACACGTATGGCCTGCGGCGGATGACAATGCGGTTGTGATTTTTGGCGTCTTCGACGCCTCTTCTCACGGCCTTTAGCCGTTATCCGGTTGGAGAAGCGTGTCAAAGCAGCTTCTTTAGGCAACCCGACAGAGTTTCAGGCATCGGGAGAAATTGGAAACCAAGGCCTCCTTGAAAACGCCCCTTATTGGTAATCATCCGGATCGTCATAAAGTACAAAATCAGATGGCCGTGGATTGCGATGTTTCGTGGCGTAGGCATCCAATGACGACAGCGTGTCCACGAGCCTGCGCTACCTCGCCAACCGCGACCAACTCGTCGACACCGACGGCAACATCGTGGAGCGGGTGCGCTTCTACAGCAACCAATGCTCCCCCAATGTCTACATGATGGACGACACGCTGAGCTATGTGTTTGCACATGTGGACGACGACACGACCACGACCGACACCCTGCACCGCGTGGACATGACATTTGCCAACTCCAACCCCGACAAGAAGCTCCTGGAGGTCGGCAAGGAAAAATATTGGAACAATTATTACCTCGGCCACATCCCCGAAGGCAGACCTTTTGTATCTTTATACAAAACGCTGTACATGAAGGACGTGTGGACCGGCATCGACGTGGAGTATTCCAGCAACCAACGGGGGTTCAAATACTACCTGGTAGTACACCCGGGCGCCCAATTCACCGACATCGTCCTCGAATACGGCGGTCAGGATGCGCTCACCGTCGATGGCAGCGGGGCCTTGGTGATCAC
>JANMIM010001159.1:0-2596 GCA_031375795.1 Bacteroidota bacterium | reverse complement strand
TCGATCTTACCGGCCTTCACTTCAGTCACAGCCTTGCCAATTTCCATGGTGACCGTACCACTCTTGGGGTTTGGCATCAAGCCACGAGGGCCCAAAACGCGACCCAATGGACCGACCTTACCCATGACGTTGGGTGAACAGATGATGACGTCAACGTCTGTCCAACCGTCCTTGATCTTATCGATGAATTCGTCCAATCCCACAAAATCGGCACCGGCTGCAACAGCCTCGGCTTCCTTGTCGGGGGTTGTGAGTACCAAAACCCTTACGGTCTTGCCAGTACCATGTGGCAGCGAGGCTACGCCACGCACCATTTGATTGGCTTGACGAGGATCGACACCCAAACGAACGTGCAACTCAATGGAGGAATCAAACTTGGTGTAAGACACATCCTTGAGGATCTTTGCTGCATCGCCTACGCTGTAAAACTTTGTACGGTCTACAGCAGCCACAGCCGCTTTGTGCTTCTTGCTAATCTTTGGCATCTTTCCTTGAATTAATTGGCTCCCCAAGGAGCGGTACCATCAACAGTAATACCCATGCTGCGTGCAGTTCCTGCAACCATCCTCATCGCTGAATCAACCGTGAAGGCGTTGAGGTCAGGCATTTTGATTTCGGCGATCTCCTTGACCTGAGCCCACGTGACCTTGCCCACCTTCTTACGGTTGGGTTCGGCAGAGCCGCCCTTGAGTCCAGCTGCGTTCATGAGAAGCACAGCTGCAGGGGGAGTCTTGACGATGAATTCGAAGCTCTTGTCGACGTAAACCGTGATCAAGACTGGGAGGATCTGACCTTGCTTGTCCTGCGTACGTGCATTGAACTGCTTGCAGAAGTCCATGATGTTCACGCCTTTGGAACCAAGTGCAGGGCCAATGGGTGGAGCCGGGTTGGCTTGGCCACCTTTGCATTGAAGCTTAACGTATGTAAATACTTCCTTAGCCATAATTTCTTAGAATTCTTTTTCGACCTGATAATAGTTCAGTTCCACCGGCGTGTTACGGCCAAAAATCTTCACCATTACTTTGAGTTTTTTCTTGTCCTCGTAAATTTCTTCGACGGTGCCAGAGAAGCCGTTAAACGGTCCAGCCATCACTTTGACTGGCTCACCCATGACAAATGGATCTTCGGGAACTTCTCCGATCTCATTCATCTCGTCGACCTTGCCGAGGATTTTGTTGATTTCTGCTGGACGAAGGGGAACTGGCTTCTGACCTTTCTCCGAACCGAGGAATCCGATGACTCCAGGAACGTCCTTGATCGCTTGTATCACCTCACCATCCAATTCAGCTTCCATCAACACGTAACCAGGGAGGAAGCTCCTTTCGCGAATCTTCTTTTTCCCACCGCGCATTTCAAATACCTTCTCGGTAGGGATCAAGACCTGAGAAACAAATGGCTCAAGCTTGAGCCTCTCGATTTCGGACTCGATATAGGCTTTCACCTTTTTTTCTTGCCCACTCACCGCACGCACCACGAACCACTGCTTGCTCATCGCGAAGAACGCTTAATTATTAATTGAATAATCCGTAAAGCAACGACATCAAGTTGCTGGACGTAGCGTCCATCAAAAAGATTACGAAAGCGATCAGCAGGGAAGCTACCAACACGGTGATGGTACTGCTTTGCAATTCCGCTACAGTGGGCCATTGCACTTTGTACAATAGCTCATCTGAATATGTCTGGAACCATGCCTTAAGTCTATCCATCTTTTCCTGATTTGCACGGGCGCTAGGGATCGAACCCAGGGCCTAAGGTTTTGGAGACCTTCGCTCTACCAGCTGAGCTACACCCGTTTATACCATTATCCAAACCTGCGACAGCAGATTCGAAACAATTACTTGATAATTTCAGTCACCTGACCAGCACCCACTGTGCGACCACCTTCGCGGATAGCGAAGCGGAGATTGACTTCCATAGCGATGGAGTAGATCAATTCCACGGACACCGAGATGTTGTCGCCAGGCATGACCATGTCCACGCCTTCTGGAAGGGTGATGACGCCGGTCACGTCTGTGGTGCGGAAGTAGAACTGCGGGCGATAGCCTTTGAAGAATGGGGTGTGACGACCACCTTCTTCTTTGGAAAGCACGTAGATCTCTGCCTTGAACTCTGTGTGAGGCTTCACTGAGCCTGGCTTACAGATAACCATGCCACGCTTGATGGATTCCTTCTCGATACCGCGGAGCAACAGACCAGCGTTGTCGCCAGCTTCGCCACGCTCGAGGATCTTGCGGAACATCTCCACACCCGTCACAGTCGACTCGAGGCCTTCTGCGTTCAAGCCGATGATGCTCACTTTGTCACCCGTGTTGATGACACCGCGCTCGATACGACCGGTGGCAACAGTACCACGACCCGTGATCGAGAACACGTCCTCGACAGGCATCAAGAATGGCTTGTCAACGGCGCGCTCTGGAAGCGGAATCCAAGAATCGACGGCATCCATCAATTCCATGATCTTCTCTTCCCATTGTGGCTCACCATTGAGACCACCCAAGGCAGAACCACGGATGATCGGGCTGTCTTCAGAGAATTGATATGTGGTCAACAGCTCTTGGATTTCCATTTCGACGAGGTCAAGCAACTCGGCGTCATC
>JANMIM010001156.1:0-5495 GCA_031375795.1 Bacteroidota bacterium | reverse complement strand
CGGCCTGCCACTCGGCCGTTTCCTTGGCGATTTCTGCGGAATCCCGGGCAGCATTGGCTTGGTCGGTAAGCTCCTTTTGCAGCCGGTTCTTTTGTGCCAAGTACGAATTGGCCACGTCGAGACGTTGCTTCACTTTCCGCACGCTGTCGAGCTGGTCATTGGTGGCTTTGATTTGCTGGAACAGCGAGAGGCTTTGAAGGCTGATCGTATCCAGCTTGCCTTGCAGCACTTTCGTGAGGAATTCCGACTCGCACTGGAGGTCGGTGATGGAGTCCCTTTGAATGGCATCGACCTTGGCTGCAAGCGTCAATGAATCGGCCTTTTGCCGGGCGATCAACTCTTGTTGCTGCGCACGATCGCTCTCGTGCTCGGCGCGTATGCTTTGGTTCCAGGCGACGAAAAGCGCCGTGGTCACGATGGCGAGCATGCCCCCGAGCAGCACGAGCAGGATCTTCAGGCGCTGGTTGGCGGCTTGGCGCTCCTCTGACTTGCGTTGCAGCAGCAGGTTGGCAGCCTTGTCTGCCTCCTCCTTTTGCCAGGCCGCGAGGCTGAGTTCCAGGAAGGACATCGCCGCGTCAAAATTGGTGTCGTGGCGATGGGCCCATGCCGAGGTGGGCTGCACGACTTCCCGCCACTGCAAGGCAATGCCGAGCTCCGGCTGCCGCCACAAATTGACCTTGCCGAGCTTGTAGTCGGCGGCCGCCAGCGACAGGCGCAAGTATTCCTCCACCGATTGGTTTTCTTCCTTGACCCAGGCCACCAGTCTCAGCCACAGTCGCATGAAACTCTCGTGGGAAATGTCGATGATGGTTTCTGGCGTGAGCGGCACATCTGCAGGCGGCATCAAAAACGTGCGCCCCGGTGCCCGAAATGCATCGACCACCACCTGCACATTCTCCAAACGCATGCCCGTCACCGCACAGATCTCCGACAGGCGCGCCGGCCTACGCAGGCCCTTGCCATCGCCTTCGAGCTGTGTGAGCGACTTGAAGAGCTGCTCCACGACCTTGCCCAAGCCCTTGCGTTCCAATTCCCCATAGATTTCCTCGGCATGGAGATTGAGTGCATTGGCTAGCCCGCCGATTTCCGCATAGTCGGCCATGACGATCTCATCACCCTCGCAGTGATGGTCCCAGGTGCGCATGAGGGCATGCTGCAAGATCGGCAGTTGATCGGGGTTGTCACCGATGTCGTTGAGGATCCTGATCACCAAGTCTGGGGCGATCGTGGCGCCAAAGACGGCAATGGGACTGGTGATGGCCTCGCGCATCTGGGCGCGGTTCAGGCGCGGCACGAGGTATTGGCCTTTGTTGATGGCCTCGGCGAGGCCATCAAAGCGCGGACATTCCCCCAGGAAGTCTGAGCGCATGGTGATCACCACATAGATGGGCAGCGAGAGGTCGGTGCTCGCCTCGAGGAGCAAGCGCATGAATGCCTTGGCATCGTTGAGCTTGCTGGGGTCATGGTATTCTTCATTGAATCGAAAGATCTCCTCAAACTGATCCACGATCACCAGCAGATTTTCCTCAGGCTTCAAGATCGGCCCGAGGGCGACCTCCTTGAGTCCATAGCTGCTGCCTTGCAACATGGTCATGATCATTTCCTTTGGGGAAATCATCTTGTAGCCCTCGTCCTCGGGATTGATGACGAGCTTGGCGAGCTCGTCGGCGAGGTTTTCAATGGGCTGGTCACCCGGACGCATCGTGGCGATCTTCCAATAAGGCGCCACGCCTGCCATGAGTCCTCCCTCGAGGTCGGGTTGCAAGCCTGCACGCACCAGAGAGCTCTTGCCGCTGCCCGAGGATCCCAGCACCGCCAAGAAGTGATTCTGGCGCAGGCGCGAGATCAATTCATCCGACTGCCCCTCCCTCCCAAAGAAGATCAAGTTTTCACCCGACAAGAATGGCCTGAGGCCAGGAAATGGCGCTTCGATCTTTTTGCGTCTGCGTGTGCGCTCTGCCATATCAGGTGATCGATTGGAGGTAGGTGTCGAGCAAATCCAAGGGCAAGGCGTCCCAGGCCTCGATCAGCTGCATGTCTTTTTCCAAGAATCCGTCTTGGGCATCGGCAACCAAGTCGCCTTTGGCACCTGTCTTGGCACCACTGAGCATGACCAAGTGCTTGGACCCATATTTTTTCGTTCTGCCAAATCCCGGGGCTTTCCTGATCTCACTGAGGTTGGAATCCAGCCACGCAGCATTGCTCGCTCCCCAAAACACGAGCACGGCATCGCAGTCCCGCAGTTTCTGGCGGTTGACTTCCCTGAGTTCGGCGGGTTCACCCTCAAAGACCGGGACCAGTACCTGCAAGGGCTTGCCGCCGACGGCCTTGTCTTTGAGTGCGCGACGGATTTCCCGCACGGCATCCTTGTCGGTGACATCATACAAGAGGTAGAGCTGCGGCCCGTCTGCCTCGGATGCGTCACCATCGGTCGGCGGTGGTGGTGGCGTGGGTTTGGCCTTGGGCTTGATCATGTCGAGTACCGAGGACTTGAGGTTTTCGACGGTTTCCTCGAGCAAGTCTGCGCCCTCCAGTGCCTTGCGATCTGAGCGCAGGCGGGCAATGTATTGGGCTTGCTGCTCCTTGACGTCGGCATTTTCCTTGGGGATCCAGATGAGTCGGCGCAGGCCGCGCTTGCGGCTTTCCTCGGCGGCATACAGGTTTTGGTACTCATAAACGGATATTGTCTCCCCGTCGATGATGTTGCCATAGCTTGCACCGACCAAGTGGATCGAGATGCTGGCCGTTGCGATGTCCTCGGCAAAGGACTTGTTGAATGACTCCATGTCGAGCCAGCCGGTCTGCTGCTCGGGCAATACTTTGCAACCACGGCGTGTGAGCTCAGACACGAGGTCGTCGCGCACCTCGCGCAGGTCCTTGGAGGTATAGGGGAGGTAGACGGTGATGCCTTCCGGTTCGGGATCCGGGTCGGTAATTGGAGTTGGATTTGGATCAGGCCCAGGCCCCGGACCTGGCCCCGGACCTGGATTTGGGCTGATGCCCTTTTGGTCGATGAGTTTGAGCAATCGTGCCATGGCCTCGGCGATGTTGCTCACCTTTTTCCTGAACCGCACCTTTTCCTCCTCCCCTAGCGATGGATCGATCGGCTCCAAAAAACGCGTCTCGGGATCGATTTCAAAGAAGTCAAAGCCCACGATGGGCTTCAGCGACTCGGGGATGATGTTGCGGTCCACGGGTAACTTGTTGATCTTGAAGATGCGGTAATCGTTGTTGATCGACACGCCGCCTTGGTTTTGGGCATGCTTGATGAAATTGGCGAGCTCCAAGGCGCACCACTCAGAGCCGAGATAGGGCTCAGACACCACCGTAATCAACACTGCCGCCTTGGAGACGACCTTGTCGAGTTCGTCGGCAAAGACCTTGTTGCCAGGCATTTGGTTCTTGTCGCGCCACACGGTGGGTTGCCGCCGCAGGTGCTGCTTGAGGTAAAACTCGAGCACCGCATGGAAATCAGACACCCATCCCTCCGAATCGGAGAGCGGTGGCGGCTGGTTGTCCCGCCAGGCATAGCTGATCATGATGTCGTTTTCGAAACTCATCTCACCCTGCAATGATGCAAAAAACCTGTCTTTTCCATAGCCTGCAACGCTGGTGTTGGCATCCAGCCCGCCTGAAACTCCCTTGGTTTTCCAAAGGAGGTCCTATTGGCGGCTTAAATTAGTGAACTTTTTGGCAAATTGCACGATGGAATCCATCCACCGCCCGATACCTGTCGTCGTCTATGAAGACAATCACCTGATAGTGATACAGAAACCTTTTGGCATGCCTTCACAGGGCGACGAGAGCGGCGACCTCGCGGTCAATGATTGGGTGATGGCCTACATCCGTGAAAAATACCAGAAACCGGGCAATGTCTACGTGGGCTTGCTGCACCGCCTCGACCGCCCGGCAGGCGGACTGATGGTGCTCGCCAAGACCTCCAAGGCAGCCGAACGTTTGTCGCTGATGTTTCAGAAGCATCAGGTGGAGAAGCATTATTTGGTCGTGACGCTCGGGGTCCCACAGCCCAGATCCGGTCGTTTGCAACACCATGTGGCGCCCGTGCCTGGTCAGGTCAACATCATGCGCGCCTACGAGCAAGCGGGTGCCGACCGCAAGTTGGCGGTGCTGGACTACACGGTCCTGAAGGCGCAAGCCGGCAGGGCCTTGGTGGACGTGCAGTTGGAGACGGGCCGCAAGCATCAGATCCGATTGCAAATGGCCAAGATCGGCTGTGGCGTCGTCGGCGACGCCCGCTACAATGAGACAGCCTTCCTCCCCGACCGCTCGATCGCGCTCCTTTCCTGGAAACTGGCCTTCGAGCACCCCGTGCGCAAGGGCGAGCGCATGGCGTTTGTTGCGACCGTGCCGCAGGAGGGGGGTTGGGAGATTGCTCGGGGGGTGTAGGGATTGGTTTTGGGTTTTGGTGATTCTCTAGGTTTTGGGTCCCCGCACTGAAGTACGGGGTAATTGAATAGCCGGAGGCGTTGGGATCAATTTGTTGCTGAAATTGAGTAGCCAGGGGCGCTGCGATCTTGGGCGGCTTCTTTCCTTTTTCGCCTCATCCCCCGCCCCTTCTCCACTGTCGGGCGCATCACGTGGGTTTTGGGGGCGCCCGACTGTGGAGAAGGGGTGCCTTGGGTGCTGTGGGTCATGCCGACCGAATGCGCCGCGGCGTAGCAGCGGTCCCAATTTTGATCGGGATGAGTAACGGTTCAGTGGATTGGTTGTGGAATGTAGTGATTCTAGTTGTGCTGTGCCCCGCACTGAAGTACGGGGTAATTGAGTAGCCGGAGGCGCTGAGAGCACTTAGGTGCTGTAATTGAGTAGCCGGGGGTTTGTGCTGGCTTTGCTTTGGGGGTTCTTTGGCTGTTCTGGCCATCCTGCACGAGTTGAGTGGTTTGGGGGAGGGATCGAGCACGCCATAGTAGCCTCAGTTGTAGGTTACGACATTTGATGCGCGCCGATTCCGTAGGAATCGTAAGTCTTCACGTCGGTCGATCCAGAACCGGACTTGTTTTGAGTACGCCACGATCAGTTGAATTGTGACAATGCCATTCCCACTTACCACAGCATCAAAATCGTTCCCCATTCCCCGCGATCCCCCATCACTTTTACGAAATAGGTGCCTTTGCTGTAGGCGGACAGGTCCACCTCTGCCCCCGGGTCGGCAGACGCGTAGATGCGCATGCCCATGGCGTTGTACACGGTGAGGCGGCCCTCGATCGGGCTGTCGGACACAATTTTGAATTTCCCCGTGCTCGGATTCGGCACGAGCACGAGGCGACCGCTAAGGGGATTCAGCCTCGCCACGATGGTCACAAAGATCACCGCCGACTGTGCCGTGCAACCATTGGCGTCGGTCACCACGACATGGTAGTATCCATCGACTGTCGGCACAAAGCTCGAATCCGTGGCACCCGCGACGGGCAAGCCGTTCAAATACCACTGGTAGGCAAAACCGCCCGGAGTCGACAATTGCTGCCCATTGAAGG
>JANMIM010001125.1:0-4179 GCA_031375795.1 Bacteroidota bacterium | reverse complement strand
CCCAAAGCCAGCAGGTTGCCATTGGGTTTGATCACCAAATCGGTGGGCCAAGCATCGTAGAAATTTGGGAATTGCCCAGTTCCATCGGCCAAGAGGTCCAAAGCCGTCTGGCCTGCATGCGTAATGGTGTTGAATTTCAGCAAGCCGATGGCCTGCGCCGTGCCGCCACTCTGCAGCCCTTCATCGATCGACATCACCGTGAAAATGTTGCCATTGCAATCCATCTCACACGCATATTTATTTCCATTTTGGAGGTTGTAGCTGCCGTATGTCGCATTTAAAAAAAACTCGTATTCATCCAGCGGCGCTCCAGTGGCATCGTAGTGGAGATACCTGATCGCATCTTGCGGCATGCCAAGGGTCACAAACCAAAAGGTGTTGTCGTTGGACTGAAATCCTGCAATCGTGTTAGTGTTTGGAGACTTGGACCAGAGCAATTGCAGCGTGGCATCGATCCTGCCGATCAACCATCCGTCCAAACTAGACAGCAGGTAGCCGCCATTGCGATCCTTTTTCACGCTATGGAACGTTTCGCTGGAGGCCGTGCCCAGTTTCCTACGCGTGACAACAGTGCCATTGCCATCGATTTCGAGCCACAATCCGTCCATGCCGCCTTGGCTGCTAAGATTTGTGCCGCCCACGACAAGAAAATTGCCATTGGGCATCGCCTCGACATCCTTGAAGACATAATTGGCAGTGGGGTAGGTCTTGGTCCATAGCACGGCACCTGTCTGATCGGTCATTTGCATGAATGCGCCAACGTTGCTAGTGCCCACCACAAGGTTTTTCCCGCTCGCGTTGCAAGCCACCGCATTGGGTTTGCAGACGCCCAGCGCATTAAAATTGATGCTGTAATAGGTGTTGCTCGTGGCCACCACCGTCACTGTGCGGCAAGTGCTCATGGTCGCGCAGTTGTTGGTGACCGTCTGGCAAATGTTGTATGTGCCAGACGCTGCGTAGGTATGGCCCGTAACCGTGCCGGTCGACGTCTGCCCATCGCCAAAATTCCAAGTCATGGAGAGCACGCCGCTGCTCTGGTCTACAATCGTGACCAATGCCCCGTTGGCGTTGGCGGT
Source organism: Bacteroidota bacterium (assembly GCA_031375795.1). Taxonomy (GTDB): domain Bacteria; phylum Bacteroidota; class Bacteroidia; order J057; family JADKCL01; genus JADKCL01. The sequence goes on along the minus strand of JANMIM010001125.1, from coordinate 3,103 downwards.
GAAGGCTGCCGTCGGGAAAGGGCAATTCCAGACTTGGCACGTTTGCGCGGAACCGCAGCCGTTGATCGCGGTGAGGCAGATGTTGTAGGCGCCGTTGCTGGCATAGGTATGGCTGGGATTGGCCAATGTGCTCGTGCCGCCGTCGCCAAATGTCCAGGCGTAGTTGTTGGCGTTGGTGGAGGCATTGCTGCAATTGATCGTGAGGTAGCCGCCGAGGTTGTAGGTAAATGCAGGCACCGGCAGGCCGCCAAAGACGGTCGTGGTGATGATGGTCGTGTCTCGGCAGGGTCCGTCTTTGTAGACAATGCCGATCTGGTAGCTGCCCGCAGAGGGCGGCGTCCAGATCAATGTGTCTCCGAGGGCCGTCGGCACGCCATTCACGAGCCATGAGAGGCTGTCGTTGGGCAGGCCGCTCCCCTCGCGGTAGAGCGCCGCCACACCCACGCAGGCACTCGGCGGGCTCACGACCACCGCCGAGATGCAGGGATCGATCATAATCGTAGAGGTGTCGCTCCCGCAGCCATTGGTGGCGATGACCTGCACGGAGTAGTTGCCGCCGCTGGGATACTGATGCGTGGGGTCGGGGCTCGATCCAAATGTGCCGTCGCCAAATGCATACCGTATCGTGTAGTAGCCGTAGGTCTCGTCGTTGAAGGTCACGACGCCGCTGCCCTGCGTTTGCGACGAGACATTGAGGCAGGGCTTGTGGCAGGTATAGGCTGGGTTGGGTTGTGTTGCAGGAATAATCGTGAATTGGAGCGGGAAAACGTCGGGCTGCAAAGCAATGGCGGGGATCGTCACGGTTGCTGTGCCGATGCTGGGGTTGCTGCCCGGCACAAAGGAAACAGCCACTTCGGTGGTGGTTTGGCCTCCACAATTTGGCCTTGTATTGTAGCCTCCCAGGACCCTTGCATTGACCGTCCACTGCGACACTGGACCGAAACAGCCATGTCTTTGGTTCAGGAACAAGGGATCACCAAAGGGCGAACTACGTGCCATGAGATGGCGTTCATTGCCGAGATTGCTCACGACCGCCTTGACATTGCCATTCTTGTCCATCAAAACCTGGCTCCATTGATAAGTACCGAGTGTACCACAGAGGTTGAGGCCATTGTCATACACCGACGCCAGCACCACGATGTCGTTGCTACCCGGCATTGCCACCACGTGGGCGCTTTGGACCGTGTAAGGAAGCCCAAAATAGGTGCCGGGATGTACCTTTTTGGCCCATACCAAGTTCATGTTGCTGTCTCGGCGAGCGATGAGCAGGCTATCGCCTACAAACGAAACTGTTGCGATCCCGTGGTCTTGGTAGGGAGAAAATGGATCCGGCTGGTTTTGAATCACTTTCAGCAGGTTTCCATTGGCATCCAAGACACTTACCGAGGTGGCAGAATGCACATACAGGCGTTGGTCGATGCCCCATTCGGCCGAGTTATGATTGCCCGAGACATTGATCCACTTCTGAAAATCAGGCACAAAACCCGTCCCAAAGCGCATCACGCCAAATCCGGGCAAATTTTGGTCCTTGAAAATGATGAACACGTGGCCGCTCGTATCGGTCACCATGTCGGCAATGCTACAATTCGTGAGCTGAAATTGCGCATGGACCGTGCCTGTGCGTGAAAAAACAGCCACGTGCGGGTTCACGTCATCGACGGCATACCATACCTTATGGTCCTTGTTGATTACGCAAGCGGTCTTTTTCAGAAAGGGGTAATCATTCGGATATTGCCATCTCAGAATCTGCCGAAACGTCGAATCGAGCAGGCAGTTTTCCGATGAAAACTGAAACGTCTGTGTGGTGACACCCACCGTGCGGTCCATCCCCATCGAGATCGTCGGGCGATTAGGATCGACTGACCAGAAACTCCGCAAGCCATAGGCTTCGCCGGTCGCATGCGGAAAATTGGGCGGCGAGGCGACCTGTGCCTTGAGTGCATACGCAAGCAAAAGGCAAGTAACCAGTAGAACCAAACATTGCTTCATTGATGCTTTTATTGTAAGTTTCAGGACAGGAACGAAGATGGGCGATCCGCTTGGACTTTCCAAATGAAATTCCAGAAGAAGAACTCCGATCGTAGAGCGACACCCAGTGACCATGGCAACATTGGCTGTAATCGATGGGCAAATTTGATGTTGCCAGATCGGCTTTTTGGATCGATATTGAGGCCATGAAACAAAGACTTTCCATGATCGCGATTTGCTTGATCGTCGGCATGAGTGCTTGCAAAAAGGAATCCTTGGCAGACCCCAGCTTTGTCGGCAGGTGGCGAAACCATATGATGCGTTTTCAAGAGACCTACCAGGGCGTGACGGTCGAGGAACGCTTCGACACCGAGGTAAATGTCCTTTGGAAATTTCGAGACGAGCATCGAGGAGAGATCGGGAAGGATCCTGATTATGCCGGTGTCACTTGGTTCTACGACCAAGAACACGAGCAATTGGGCATCGGCTACCAAGAGTCGTGGGCCGTGACTTATTACCAAGTGAGATGGGAATCCACAGACCGCGTCGTGCTGACGCGGACCATCGTGAATGGGGCTGACTCCGCTCGGGTGACCTTGGAGGAAAGCTACCTCAAGCGCTAGGCCCGCTCCGCGAGCTCGATCCAGCGATTGCTCATGCGCTCCACTTGCCCGCTCAGGTCCTCGACTTCCTTGGCCCAAGCCTCCAATTCCTTGTAATCGCCTGATCCTGCATTCAGTTTGCGTGCGATCACGAGCTTGCGGTCCTCGAGCTTGGCGATCTCGGCCTCCAAGCCCTCGTATTCCTTTTGTTCCTTGAAACTGAGCTTCTTGCCATCGTCCTTTTTGACGGCGGGTGCAGCGACGGGCGCGGTGTACCCCCCACGCTCGGCTTTGCGCGCCGCCATCTCGTCGGCAGCCTTGCGCTCGCGGTATTCCCTGAATGTGCCCGGGAACGGCTTGATTTCACCATTTCCCTCAAAAGGAGGAAATTATGCACAAAGCAGCCACCACTCTCAGGGTTTTCGCCCTGCTCGCACTTCTCTTTCAGCTCACCGGAAACTCCCTTCCGTGGGACCGGCACGCGGTCCAGACGGTGGCCATCGAGGGATCGATCGCCGCGCGGGTTCCGGTCG
>JANMIM010001106.1:0-5866 GCA_031375795.1 Bacteroidota bacterium | reverse complement strand
CCAAGCCAAGCCGCAAGCGAAGGTAGAATTCGACCAAATTCCAGATGCCGCCGTGATCCCGACGGTCTTCATCACCAACCGTGCGATTGCCCAAACGGGAGAATCGAATTCCCCAGCACTCGCAGACAAAGTCTACCGCTTGATCATGGCGCTGCATCCCACTCAATTGCCGCCACCGACTGAGGTGCAGATCGATTGCGATTGGACAGGCAGCACACGTGCAGCCTACTTTGCATTGCTGAGCAGGTTGTCCCAGCGGCTCGACAGCTCACATATCGCGCTTTCTGCGACGATTCGCCTGCATCAACTCAAGTATGCGACGCAAACCGGCGTGCCGCCCGTGGACCGAGGCATGCTCATGTTTTACAATATGGGCGACCTCGACGATCCTCAGGAAACCAATTCCATCCTCGATGTCGCCAAAGGCAGCCGATACCTCGACCAGCTCGACCGATATACCTTGCCGCTCGATGTCGCCTTGCCGATTTTTTCTTGGGGGGTCCTGATTCGCGCGCAAAAGCCGATCAAGCTCCTCAACAATCTGCGTATCGAGACAGCGGCTGCCCTACCTTGGTTTTCCAAGATCGGTCCGAACCAATTGCGTGCAGATAGCAGCCATTTTTTGGGAGGCCACCTATTGTATGAAGGCGATGAAATTCGGTTTGAAGCGGTGGAGGCTACAGAATTGATGTCGGCGGCCAAACTACTGAGGGACCGCCTGGGGCCAGGGGACCGATCGGTTTCCCTTTACAGCTTGGATTCGCTCACGCTCACACATTACAGGCTGCCTACGCTAGATTCCGTTTTCCAAGCCTTTTGGTGATGCCGTCGGTGGATCGGTGGCCAAAAAATCGAGCGCGATTGTAAATAAACTCCAATGAGATTCTCCCTCATTTCCGTAATTTGCCTCCATGAAAGGCAAATTTACTTTGATTTCGATTTTGGCGCTGGGAGCATTGATGATCAATGGATTGTCACCGCTCATGGCCTGTGGATGGTCGGAGGATTGGGAGGGCGCATCCTATCGGTTTTTTGAACCAGACTATGCTTCCGTCGAGGAATACAAGCCCTTTCACTTCACCTTTGATCGGTTGTATGACTACGAATTGCTCGATGAGGGGACCTCGGAGTCGGCCAATCTCTCAGCGTGGAGCACCTACCTCGGAGCCGCATATCCCGAAAACGATGTGCGCAAGCTCGTTTATGAATGCGACTTGGACCTCCTGAACCAATTGAAACAAGATATCACAGACCGCCGTGCGGTGCCCTCCGAGCTTAGCAACAATGCACTTGTCAAGGATTGGAAGGCCAATAAGCGCCTCGAATTGCTCGATTACCTCATTTTGGCCCATCGTGCGCAGCCATTTTGCCTCTATGAATATGACGAATGGAGCGAGATCGAGCGCCACAACGATGGCATACAACCGGTGATCGACGATGCCAAGCGGGCCTGCAAGAATGCCCCTGATCAATTCCTGAAATTGCGCTACGCCTATCAGGCCATGCGATTGGAGCAGTATTCAGACCAACACGAGCGCGCAATTGAAACCTACCAACAACTCGCCCTACCAAACGCCGGCGCTGACAAGTTGATCGCCAGCTGGGCACAATGCCACTTTGCCGGATGCTTGAGAGCCAAGGAGTTGGAGGCCGAAGCGGCCTACAATTTTTCCAAGGTCTTTGATCAATGCCCCTCCCGCCGCATACAGGCATGGTATGGGTGGAGAATCCTGAGCGACGAGGTCTGGCATACAGTTCAGGCCAAATGTCAAAACAACCATGAAATGGCCGTCATTCTGTTTTTGAACGCTTTCTCAGACGACGCAATCGCTCAGGAAGACATGCGCCAAATCCACGAATTGGATCCAGGAAGTAAGATGCTCGACGTCTTGCTGATGCGCGAAATCAACAAGCTGGAGAACAACTTCCTTGGCAACAGTTACTCAGAGTCCCTGCCTGTCTACAAGCGTCTTTCAAAGGAGGCCGTGGCAGAACTGGCCGACTTCGTGCAGACTGTGATCCAATCTGGAAAGATGAATGACCGCAATATCTGGGAATTGGCCAGCATTTACTTGAGGTTCTTGGGTGGCGATGCCAAGAGCGCAAGCGAGTTCCTCGCAGCGCGGCAACCGACGTTGACAGGTGATGGCGCACTCAAGGGGAAATTGATGGACCTGGTCTTTCGCATCGGCAGTGCAGAAAAAGTAGACCGCTCGTTGGAAAATTCCATTTTCAAGGATTTCACCAACCTGAGCGCCAAACTCAAGGAAGAGGAAGTGGACGAGCTGGCCCGGTTCAGGGACGACGCGCTGGGATGGCTATATCAGGAACAAGAGGAGAATGCGAAGGCAATGCTCGCACGCAATCATGGCTATCGTCTCATGAACTATCCGATCGACCTCGAGATGGTGAACGAGATGATTGCTTTTGAGGCCAAGGAGGACAAGACCCTGTATGAGAAGGAACTGCTCAAGCGCCTGCCAAGCGAGGATGGACGCAATTTCTTGATTGAGCTGAAGGGCACCGGCCTTCTGGGTCGCAACCTGTTGCCTGAGGCGATCAGGGTATTTCAGCAACTTCCTGAGAGCTACCGCAACTCGGGCACGTTTCGGTTGGAGGCAGATCCATTTGCCAGCGTGATCACCGATGTCGTGAATTGCGACGATTGTGATGCAGGCAAATACAATAAGCTCAGCTTTGCCGAGGCGGTCTTGGACCTGCAGAAGAAGGTGGTCAGCGATCCTTCCAAGGCTGCCGAATACAACATCCTGCTTGGAAATGCCTATTATAGTACGACCTATTTTGGAGCGGCATGGGCGACCAAAGACTACTATCGGAGCGGAGGTAGCTGGTACAGCCTCGGCATGAAGGACGGCGACAAGCCCTTTGATGTCGACCGGTTTGACGAGGTCGTCGACATCGGCCCAGCCAAGGAATACTATTCCAAGGCGATTGCCGCCGCCAAGGACAAGGAAATGGCGGCGCTCGCAGCCTTCCTCTACGCCAAATGTGAGTTGATCGATTGGTACTGCATCGGTGCCGAAGAGAGCCAATCCAATTACCAAAAGGGATTTGCGATGCTCAAAAACTCCTATCGCAAGACCGACGTCTACAAAGACCTCATCAAGGAATGCAGGTATTTCCAAGACTATGCCAGGAACTGAGTCGGCATGAAGATTGTCGGCACCAACCATGGCGGTTACGCCAATGAGCGCAACATATCGGGGTTGCCATTTCAAAAATACAAGGTCGTGCGCTGCCGCAACTTCTACCGTGCGGCCAACTATCTGCATTTCAAATTGAGGGGGCAAATGCACCGCTACTATCCATTCCTGCATTGGGATGCTGGATTTTCAAACTATGACTTGTTGCATTTCTTCAATGGGATCAGCTTGGGTAATCGCCCTTGGATCAGCACATTTGAAACATTCCTGCCCCGATGGGCAGCCTACGGGGGCAAGCGTATCGACTGGGGATTGCGCAAGCTGGCAGGGCCGGCTTGCAAGCGATTGATCGCGCTCTCGGCTTGCACGCAGGAAATCCAACGGCAGTTCCTACAGGATCACGCAGCTTTTGCCGACGAAATCAACGCCAAGGTGAGTGTTCTACAGCCCTCACAACGGCTACTTCTGGGCCCAATGGAGTTGGATGCGAAACTCGCCGAGCCGATCGCATCCAAAGGATCGATCCGTTGCCTATTTGTGGGGGCCGATTTTTTCAGGAAAGGCGGACTCGAAATGTTGCAGGCCATGGACATCTTGCTGCAATCGGGGGCCGCGCTGTCGCTGGACATCGTTTCCGCCATGCAGGGTGGCGACTACGCAAGCCACAGCACCGACCGGGAATTGGAGCTGGCGATGGCGATCATCGCCCGTCATCCAAACCAAATGGTCCTGCACCGTTCCCTGCCCAATGCCGATGTGCTCGCGCTCTGTCGCAAGGCCGATCTGGGATTGCTGCCCACTTGGGCAGACACATACGGCTACTCGGCACTTGAATTCATGGCCGCAGGCTGCCCCGTGATCAGCTCCGATATCCGTGCACTGCCGGAGATCAACGGTCCAGACCGGGGTTGGCTGATCCCCTGCTCCAAGGACAGCTGGGGCAATGCCCTGATCGGATCTACGGCCGAGCGGGCTGACTTTTCAAAACGGCTGCGTGAATCGCTTGTGGAAACGCTCAGTGGGATTTTGCAACAACCCGATGTCGTGCAAGAAAAAGGCCGCAGGGCCTATTCCCACGTCCAAACCCATCACGCGCCCGCAAACGCCGCCACGACCTTGGAAAAATGGTATGACGAGGCGCTGGGCTAAGGCGAAATTATCGATGGGCCACTGGCGTTCCCACCAAAGTCATGAACAAACGAAATAAGATGGGAAATCTAGCCCAATGAAGGCCGTTGCTTGCTTTCCTCCTCGAGGATGATCTGCTCGATGAGGCGCATGACATCCGGCCCTGGCTCATTGTGCCCCATGCGTTTCATTTGCATGGCCTCGATCATTGACCGCAGGTTGAGGTCCAACCTCATTTTCTTGAAATATTCACGGTAGCGCATCAAGATCCACCACTCCAGTGTGCTCTCGATCTTGTTCACCCATTTCTCAGGAAAAAACGCGGAGAAAAAGCCAAAGATGTTTCCCGCGATGTAAAAAGGCCGGGCGTACCAAGCTGGATTGATGCCGCGGCGGCGCAGCAAATCCTTCAAAAATGCAGCGTGCTTGGCTTTGCGCTCCCGCAGGTATTGCAACTGGACCTCGTCCACGCCCCATTGCCGGTACCACCCAAGCCGCATGGATTCACGGGCGTGGAGGTCCTTGATGAAAAACTCTGTGCGCTTTTTGAGGTCAACTGCCATAACAAGGCTGCTAAATTATGGAATTTTGGGATTAGAAACCCTTTCCAATGTCAATAACACTCAAAAACCTAGATTGTTGGAGCAAAAAAAGCCGCAACCATCGGCTGCGGCTTTTTTCAAATCACCTACAAGGCTCAGCCTTGCAGCACTTTGGGGGCTGCAGCACGCATTTCCTCGTCTGCAAACTCGCGGTACTTGTCAAAATTGGAGTTGAACTTGTTGGCAAGTTCATTGGCCTTGGCGTCATAGGCTGCCTTGTCGGCCCATGTGTTGCGAGGCACGAGCACCTCGCTCGGTACGCCGGGGACGCTGTTTGGAATCGAGAAACCAAACAGAGGGTCTTGGGTATAGCCGACATTGTCCAGGCTGCCATCCAATGCCGCCGTGATCATGGCCCTGGTGAGCGGCAACTTCATGCGGGAGCCGACCCCGTAGGGGCCACCTGACCAACCCGTATTGATCAGCCACACATTCACTTTGTACTTCGTCAAGAGCTCGCCGAGCAACTTGGCGTACTGGGTGGGATGCAATGGCAAGAAAGCCTGGCCATAGCATGGGGAGAAGGTTGCCGAGGGCTCCTTCACACCCGCCTCGGTGCCGGCGACCTTGGCGGTGTAGCCAGAAATGAACTGGTACTTGGCCTGGCCTGCCGAGAGGCGGGAGATGGGAGGCAACACGCCAAACGCATCTGCCGTCAGGAAAAAGATGTTCTTTGGGATACTGCCGACACTGGGTTCAACCGAATTGTTGATATAGTTGATCGGATAGGCGACGCGGGTATTTTCCGTGATCGAAATGTCCGCAAAATTGATGGTGCGCGTGCCGTCGATGAATTTCGTGTTTTCGACGAGGCTGCCAAACTTCACGGCATCCCAGATTTGGGGCTCTTTTTCCTGTGAGAGGTCTACGCATTTCGCATAGCAGCCGCCTTCGAAGTTGAACACTCCGTTGGATGTCCAGCCGTGCTCGTCGTCGCCGATGAGGTTGCGCAGCGGGTCTGAGCTCAATGTG
>JANMIM010001019.1:0-1302 GCA_031375795.1 Bacteroidota bacterium | reverse complement strand
ATTGGAGAATTCCTCGATTCCTGAACTGCAATTTCAGAACGTGTACAATGACACAGGAATCCAAGGTCTAATTGTCGGCCACTACGAACTGCCCAAGAAACTTCACCTGATTCGTTTCAAAGAAGACGGCATACTCCGATTTGCGGGCTACGACGGTGATACCAACAGGTTTTTTCTCTCCAATGTCACCCTACCAGCCGCCAAGACAATAGAACGACTGTCGACAGCCTCGATCAAATGACACGGCGATCGCCGTGGATCACACACATAGCCCACAGCATCGGTCAGAAATTATACCCTGGATAGGTCTTGGTGAACTCTGCGGTGTTGAATCGCGGATTGACCTTGAGGTCGTGGTATTCGTATTTCTCAAAGATTCCCTTTTCGTCTGAAATGATTTGCACGATCGGCAGTAAATTTTCCTTGTCGATCATGAAGACCGATTCCTTTCCGTAATAATTTGGGACATTGATCACCTGCCCAGGTTTGATGTCCCAGTAGTCGTCCATGCCGGGATTCATGTCCAATATTTTTGCGGCTGGGACAAATATCTTTCGCTCCAGCTCGCAGAGATTCTTGACATCCTTGACGGTGTACTTGACCGGACCATATTCCTCAAACACCAGCTTGATCACGTGGACCGTGCGGTTGTTCCATTTCTGCTCGCCCATGTAGAGCACATGCTTGTCAAAATCCTCGATCTGCGTGTCGTGGATGTGCCGCACGATGTTCTCTGTAAACTTGAAGCCCAGGCATTTCAGGCTATGGTGCTGATTTTCCATCATGGAGCTGCCCTCGGGGTCGAGGTTCACATTGATCCAAGGGAAACCATTGGGGTTCACGACGGCATTGTTGTCGTTGGAGCCATCGATGTACAAGACCTCGGTGCCTTCCTTGGGGGCATTTACATGGATATAGGCCTTGAAACGCGGCTCAAACATTGCCTTGAACTCCATCTCACCGCTGATCATCGAGCCGTCGGGCAGGCGTTCCAGCCGCTTCACGCGCGCGCTCGCCGAGGTCACGAGGCCCATGTGCACGATCATGTCCTCCATGATGCGGCGGGCCGGATTTTGGCCACAAACGACACTGGGCGTGGACAATAGCAGCAGCGCCAAGCAAAAAATGACAACGAACTTGAGATTTCTGAACATCAACATGGGCGCAAGTTAGGGAGAGTTCTGCAAAATCCATGCAGGCTGGGATCGCAAGCATGTCTCGAGAAGCCCGCCTCAAGCCTTCTCGACCTTGTCGAGCGACGGCTTCTCGGTGATGTAGCTCAGCACCTGCCGCACGGTCTTG
>JANMIM010001070.1:0-6931 GCA_031375795.1 Bacteroidota bacterium | reverse complement strand
GGCGGCGAGCAGGAAGAATGGCAGCACATACCACCATTGCGACCGGCCATGCCTGAAGCGTCCGAGCATCATCCCAAAGGCGATGGTGCTCGTGGCAAACATGTGAAAGACATTGCAAATGAGGATGCGGCCATGCATGATGCCGATGTGACCGGCATCAAAATACATGATGTTCTCTACAAACGCGAAGCCCAGGGCCGACAGCGACGCATACACCAGGTAGCTGATCGGATTGTCCAAGCGCTTGGTAAACTGCATCAGCAACAAAAAGGGAATGATTTTCACCAGCTCCTCGATCACCCCGATGCCCAGCACGCAGTACAGGAAGTCGTGGCCGATCGCGCCATCATGACTCAGGTCAAAGCCGAGGTCCCATCGCACGAAGTCATACAGGATCAAGGCCAGGAAACTGAACGTGGCCCCGAGCAAAAACACGATGACCATGGGCAGCCAAGACTCCCGCTTCATCGTGTCGATGCGCCGCAAAAAAAGCATCCACACGCCCGTCCCCAAGAGGGCGCCAAGCAATCCGATCCATTGGATGTTGTCCCACCAATTTTGCACGACCGCGCCGAGATAGGGCCACAAGTCTGCCTTTTTGGTATAGGCGTATCGCTTGAACATCAGCGGCACCATCGCGCCCAAGCGCTGCTCATCGATGAGTGCCACGAGCTTGTCCACCGAGTCGGGCTCGTAGGAATAGAGCATCGTGGCCAGGCAGGCCATCCCCAATTCCGGCACCACCCCGATGGCGACTTCCCGCCTGAAATGGTAGGCCGCCGAGTCCAATTGCTGCCGCCGCAAATAGATGCGACCCATGAACAGGTTGCGGTAGGGCAGGTATTTGGTCTCGATCGAGCGCAGCTCGTGCATCGCCAGATCATTGGAAAATTCGTAGTATTCACACATGCCCATACCCAGCCTGCCGAGGTCCCTGAGAAACGGGTTGCGGTTGGCGCTCAGCTTGTTGTAGGCATAGATCGGCGGGTCACCGTCTGCCGATATGTCCATTTCACCGCGTTCGTCGCCCCATCCATCCTTGCGGTAGCGGGCAGAAATGTATTCAAAGTGGTATCGGGGAATGAAAGGATAGGTCTCTGAAAGCTGCCGGTACGATTCCTGCGCCAATTGCGGCATGCGCCTCAAGGTTGCAAATTCAGCCTGGGCATGCAGGTCGTAGGCAGATGGCTTGGGCACTAGCACATTCACGCAAAACACGACACCCAGCACAAACATGCCGAGGCGCACCAGTGTATTGCGCAGCGCAAATTGCCGGAAGCTCAGGGTCCCACGGTAGCGATTCTTGTAATGCCAGCGCAACGCCATGCCGCCCACGATCACGATGAGCATCAAGATCGTCGCCGACATCACACTTTGGGAATACTCCAGCCAAGAAGCATAGGAACCCGCCCCCAAAACAGGGAGCGCGGCCAGCATGCCGGTACACAAGATCAAGAGTTTTCGCATCCTTAGCAGGGAATCGTAAAAAGGGAATGTAACAACGTGCAAAAAGATACGCCTGCTTCTGCAAAAAGTTCGCGCACCAAGTCCAAGAGCCCGTCCCGATATTCGATCGGGGCAGGGCGATCGGCAGCGCGCCTCCGGCGGGATTTTTCGACGATGGCCCGCAGCTGATCGCCTGAAATTTGGATGTCAATGTTGGGTTGCCGCAGCCTGTCATCACCGTTCGTCTTTCCTCCCGGGTCATCCCCGTTCGTCTGCCCTCCAGGGTCCTATCCGTTCGTCTGCCCTCCCCACAGCTTCTGGGGAGGGCAGACGAACGGTAGCCACAAAAAAAGGCCGAGCAAGCTCGGCCTTCACAATTCATTTCCAATGCATTCGACTCAGAAGTCAAACACAATGCCTTGCGCCAGCGGCAGGTCTTCGCTCCAGTTGAGTGTATTCGTCTGCCGACGCATGTAAGCCTTCCAAGCATCCGAGCCCGACTCGCGGCCGCCGCCTGTTTCCTTCTCGCCGCCAAATGCGCCGCCGATCTCAGCGCCGCTTGTGCCGATATTGGCATTCGCAATGCCGCAATCGCTGCCTTTGTGGCTCAGGAACAGCTCGACTTCCTTCATGTTTTCCGTGAAGATCGAGGAGCTCAAGCCTTGGGGCACGTCGTTGTGCTGGGCCATCGCATCTTCGAGCGTGCTGTATTTCAGCAGGTACAGGATCGGTGCAAAGGTCTCCTCTTGCACGGAATCGTAGCTGTTTTGCGCCTCGACGATGGCTGGAACGACGTAATTGCCATTCTCAAAACCCTCGCCGCTCAGCACTTCTCCGCCAAAGAGGACTTTGCCGCCTTCTTTCACGACCTCGTGCAGACGGTGCTGCATCATCGCCACCGCATGGTTGTCGATGAGTGGCCCAATCAGGGTCGATTTCTCGAGCGGATGCCCGATTTTGACGCGCAATGAGCCGTAAGCCTTGAGCAATGTGTCGCGCACGGTATCGTAGACCGATTCGTGGATGATGAGGCGACGCGTGCTCGTGCAGCGCTGTCCGCAGGTGCCGACCGAACCAAACACGACCGCCGGAATCGCCAATTTGAGGTTCGCGTGGGGGGTGATGATGATGGCATTGTTGCCGCCGAGCTCGAGCAGGGACTTGCCGAGGCGTGCAGCGACGGCTTGCGCCACCGCCTTGCCCATGCGTGTGCTGCCTGTCGCGGAGACGAGCGCGACGCGCTTGTCGTGGGCCATCGTCTCGCCAATCACGCGGTCGCCCACGATCACGCTCATGATGCCCTCGGGCAGGTTGTTGCGCTTGAGCACGTCTTGGATGATGTGGATGCAGGCGAGCGCCGTGAGGGGCGTCTTTTCGCTGGGCTTCCAGATCGATACGTTGCCGCAGATCGCAGCGAGCATCGAATTCCAGGCCCAGACGGCGACCGGGAAATTGAAGGCAGAGATGATGCCGATCACGCCGAGCGGATGGTACTGCTCATACATGCGGTGCCCAGGGCGCTCGCTGTGCATGGTGAGGCCATACAATTGGCGGCTCAGCCCGACTGCGAAGTCGCAGATGTCGATCATTTCCTGCACTTCGCCCAGGCCTTCCTGGTAAATCTTGCCCATTTCCATGGTCACCAATTTGCCGAGGTCTTCCTTGTAAGCGCGCAGGGCGTCACCCATTTGGCGCACGATCTCGCCGCGCTTGGGAGCGGGCACCATGCGCCAGGTGAGGTAGGCGGCTTCGGCCTTGGCCATTACGGCCTCGTATTCGGCCGTGCCAGCCATTTGCACGCTGCCGAGCAGCCTGCTGTCGGCGGGTGAATGTACCGCATGGTAATCGCCAGCGGTGGCGTGGCCCGACTCCAAACCCGTGATCCAGCAGGGGTTTTGGTCGGCGATGCCGAGGCGGCCCAAAAATTCTTCAGTCTTGACAGCGTTCATATATATGTGCTTACAGCGTCCAATTCAAATCAAAAAATCAATGCGCGCCCTCGGCACTGGGCTCGATGAGCACACCGTCGGCCATGAAGGTCACGCGCTCCTCGGGTTTGGTGATCTTGGCGATCGCCTCCTTGGATTCGCCAGCGTCCTCGGCAAAGTGCTTGAGTTCGTCCACCGACACCAGCTCCTTGTAAGCCCAGCCGTCGATCACAGCCGGTTTGCCGGCAGCATTCTTGGGCACAAAAAAGGCGTAGTCCTTGAACTTGACCGTCATTTCCTTGTCGGCGGTGAGCGGCATCTTCATCCAGCAGCCCTTGGCTTGGCAGCAAGAATTGATCGCACCTTTGACCTTGACGCGGATGGAGTCGGTTTTCTTGAGTTTGCCCAGCAAGTCGGCGGCAGCAATCGCGCCCTCGGCAGTCACAGCAGCGCCAAAATTGCCAACGGCGTCAGGATCAGGGAAGCTCTCTTCGGCCTCGGCGCCTTCTTCAGCGACGGCCTCCTTGGCAGAATCAGCCACCAATTCGCCATGACCAGTACCTGCGTCGGTCGTGGTCGTCGTCTTGTCGCAAGCCATCAAGCCAGCAGCAAGGAACATGATCGGAATCCATTTTTTCATATTCGTAGAGATTTTTAGAATCTGGGCGCAAATTTAGGGAAGTTTTTGGGGAAGTGGGGAGTGAATGTTTGCTGGATTGCACCAAACTTCTTGACCTGCAACACGGCAAGTGGCACAGAAAACATCGGATCCTTCATTGGCCAAATTGGCCAGACCTTTGCCTTGTGGTGTTTGCAGCCTTTTGATATTTTTGCCCATGGCCTTCGCTTTGAATCGAGTGCATTCTGCCCCCATGCAGCCCAAAATGCTGAATGGATCGCTTGTTGTGCACTCCGGTGTGGCAAGTCGTCTGACCATCGACCAGCACCCGTCTTCATCGTCATGAACGTCGAGCTCCGCCCCTACCAAACCAATGCCATCCGGCAAATCTTCAATGCCTGGGCTACCAAACCCGAGGGGCTGGACTTGCGGAATGTGCTGTTTCAAATGCCAACGGGGACGGGGAAGACGACGCTGTTTTCCGAGATTGTGCGCAAGGCGAAAATCAAGGACAAGAAGGTTTTGATCGTCGTGCATCGGCTGGAATTGGTGGAGCAGATTGTGGAACGGCTGCAGCATTTTGACATTGCGGCGGGGGTGATTGTGGCCGGCAAGAAAATCGAGGAAGCGAAAAACGTGCAGGTGGCGTCGATTCAGACCTTGACGCGCAGGGTGTTTCCGCCGGCAGATTTGGTGATCATCGACGAATGCCACCATTCGACGGCGGCATCGTACCGCAAATTGTGGGACATCTATCCCGATGCGCGCTTCCTGGGTGTGACGGCGACGCCGATAAGGCTCAACAGGCAGGGCTTTGACGATCTGTTTGACATTCTCATTCCCGCAGGGCAGATTTCAGATTTTGTGCGGCATGGTTATTTGGTGCGCTCCAAGCACCTCGTCGTGTCCAACCCCGATGTCTCCCGCGTGAAAAAAAGCAAGGGCGATTACGACACGATGATGCTGAAGGGCGTGATGCTCAACAACTCCCTGATGGCCAACCTGATCGGCAGCTATATCCAACACGCATCCGGCAAAAAAATCATCGTCTTTGCGGTCGATATTGAGCACAGCAAAAAGATCGTCGCGCGTTATTTGGAGGCGGGCATCGACGCCATGCACATCGACGCGACGACGCCCAAAAACGAGCGCGCCGCGATCATGGCCAAATTCAGGAGCGGGGAAATCAAGGTGCTCTCCAATGTCGATATTGTGTCTGAGGGATTTGACGTGCCCGATTGCGACGGCGTGCAACTCGCCCGGCCCACCAAGTCGCTGGGTTTGTATTTGCAGCAGGTAGGCCGCTGCCTGCGCCCCAATCCCGAGACGGGCAAGGAATTTGGGCTGATTTTGGACAATGCAGGCCTGTGGCTCGAGCATGGCCTGGCGGGCATCGACCGGGAGTGGAGCTTGGAAGGTGAAAAAAATAAGCCCCAAAAAAGTGAATTTGGCCGCCAAGTGGCTGGTTTTGACAACGAAGGCATCGTCAAAGAAATCACGCTGCCTACCGAAGCCGAGGGCTTGGAATTGCGCGAAATGACGGAGGAAATCAAGCGCCTGCTGACCTTTGAGTCGATGCTGACGGCGGCCAAAAACACGGGTTACAAGGATTTATTCGCCTACTATCGCTTTGTGGAATATTTGCAGAAAAATGGATTTCCGATCACCAAGGTCGTGCTGGAATATTGCAGAATGCGCTTCGCTGGCATTGTGAAAGATGGTTTTTGGTTTCATCAGGCGAAGGAATTGATCAAGTGAGGGGGAAAGATACTTTCTGACTTGGAAAGGATTCTAAAGCCGCACAAGTAATCGCCATCGATTTCAATTACATTCGCTCAATATCCTCCTTCATCAAACCGGTGGCACGCATCACGATCTCGATGTCAACGCCCTCCTCCAAGAATCTCTTTGCAATTTTCTTTTTGCTGTCCAGCTCATTCATGGCCTCGACCACTTTTCTGGATGCCTCGTCTTTCGCAAGCGCCCGCTCTTCGGGGCTGAGGTTTTCAAAGCTGATCAGATCCGCAGCCCTCTTTACGCCAGCATTGGCTTCATTGATCGCGGGTCGCTCAGGGCTATGAATGGACTGATAAACAAGATCCAACCAATCCCTGATTTGCGGCGGCGTCTCTTTGTCGGGATGATTGGGATTGAGGCATACCAATTGATGTCCATACAAATCGCGCTCGATTCCTGCCAAAGTCTTGGGATTCAGCTTCAGCAACAATACTTCATCTCGGATGGCATCGCCCTGCTTGGTATCAAATCGGTAGGGGGCTGTCATTACGACGATCACATAGACGGTCTGTGAAATGCTGTATTTCGAGGAAGACTTCTGTTGCTCGGCAATCGCCATCAAAAAATAGTGAAGAAAGCGATCAAAATTGTAATCGTACTCTACCCTTTGAATTTCCACGACCACGCGTTTATCGACGCTCTCTGCAAAAATGTCCAACTTGAAGTCGATAAAACCTACCTTCGGCTCGAATTGCTTCTCAGTCTCGATCTTGTCCACATCAAAGTCGATGCCCAAAATGTCACGCACAAAGGCCTTCAAGACGATCTTGTCGGTGAACGCCTTCTTGAAAATAACCGCATTGTCCAGGTTGCCGAGCATCGTACGAATATAGAATGCAAATTTAGGTAAAAATTTCAATTGGGGAAGCCCCGCGCCGATTAAATTAGCATTGTGGCGAATCCCTAGACAAATATAGCATAGAAATAGCCACGCATCCAAACTTTTTGCTACAAATTATTGCGAAATGAAATTTTCCCCTTATCTTTGCTTCCAGATTCCGCAAAAACGCGTGCACAAGGAACAGAGAAGGCGTTCAACGAAACATTTGAATCGGAGAGATGGAAAATCCTGCAACCAGTGACATCATTTTTTACGCGAGCCCGCAGGGCAATACGCGCATCGAGGTGATCTACGAGGGCG
>JANMIM010001048.1:0-8704 GCA_031375795.1 Bacteroidota bacterium | reverse complement strand
GGAGCACTCGCCAAGGCCGGTGTCGACCCCAACAACGTGGACGAAGTCTACATGGGCAATGTGATCGCAGCAAACTTGGGCCAGGCTCCTGCACGGCAGGCTGCCTTGTTTGCAGGCTTGCCGCAGTCGGTGATTTGCACGACCGTCAATAAGGTGTGCGCATCGGGCATGAAGTCGATCATGCTTGCCGCCAACAGCATCCTCCTCGGCGATGCCCATATCGTGGTCGCAGGTGGCATGGAGAGCATGAGCAACGTGCCGCACTACATCGGCCAAAGCCGCACCGGCTACAAACTGGGGCATGGCGAGCTCACCGATGGCCTGCTTAAGGATGGATTGTGGGATGTATATAATAACTACCACATGGGCAACGCTGCCGAGCTCTGCGCCAAGGAGTGCAACATCAGCCGCGAAATGCAGGATGAGTTTGCGATCGAATCCTACAAGCGCGCCCAAAATGCCATCGAACAGGGCTTTTTCAAGAATGAGATCGTGCCTGTGGAGATCCCACAACGCAGCGGCGCCGCCTTGGTGGTCGATGCAGACGAAGAGCCCGCACGTGTGTCGTTTGAAAAAATCCCCGGCCTCAAGCCTGTCTTTGTGAAGGAAGGCACCGTCACCGCCGCCAACGCCTCCACCATCAACGATGGCGCCTCGGCCCTCGTCTTGGCAAGCGCAGAGGCTGACGCCAAGTATGGCCTCAAGCCGATCGCCAAGTTTCGCGCCGGTGCAGACGCCGCCAAGGCGCCTGAGTGGTTCACGACCGCACCCTCCGATGCCATTCCAAAGGCGCTCGCCAAGGCCGGCCTCAGCAAGGACCAAATCGACGCTTGGGAAATCAACCAGGCATTTTCGGTCGTTTCCATCGCCAACGAGCAGATCTTGGGCCTCGACCGTAGCAAGGTCGACATGTGGGGCGGCGCAGTCGCGCTCGGCCATCCGCTCGGCAGCTCGGGCTCCCGCATCGTCGTCACACTCCTGAGCGTGCTCGCCCACAAAGGCGGCAAGTATGGCGCTGCAGGCATCTGCAACGGCGGTGGCGGCGCTAGCGCCGTCGTCATCGAGATGCTGTAACCAAGTTTGATTCTAGAAGATAGCCCAGGTCGGGGCTGACGTGCCCATCGGTCACGTCGGCCCCGCCTGATTTTGCACCGATAACGTAGTTTTCGAATGATCCAGTTGCGTCAGCACTTCCTTGTTTTCAGCAGCATGTTGTTGCTGTTTCTTTTTCCAAACGCGCCCTGCATGGCGCAAGCCGACCCCGATGCCGGCAAAACCATGCAACAACTCGAGAAGGAGCTTGCCTCCATGGCCCACTTCATCCTCGAGGACACCAATACCGAGGCCAAGATCGAGAAAAACAAGGAATTCATCGAGCGGATGACCCACCTGTTGCAGCGGCCGGAGAGCTATGACTATCCCTTTGATTCGCTCAAGACCGTCTCTCATCTCGCGCCACAAGACAACAGTTTCCGCATTTACACATGGTACATCGTCGACAATCCCGAGGTGGCCTATTATTCCAAGGCAGCCCATTATTACTTTGGCTTGGTGCAGCGCAGGTATGTGGATGTCAAGGGAAAAACGCATTTTTTGGTCATCCCGTTGATGGAGCTGGAGCAGGTGCCCAAGGGAATGGAAAACCTTGTGACCGACAACCTCAGCTGGTTTGGGGCACTGTACTACAAGCCCAAGGACAGCAAATACATCCCTACCTACGATGGGTTCTACTACCGATTGGAGCCGGGCAAGGGTGAACTGAAGCGCAACCCCGATGCCAAGGAGGAGGTCGTCACATTCACCCCTGGCAAATACCGTGGCAGGACACTTACCGAGGTCAACCAACCCAAGTACAGCAACTACAAGCGGGTGAAGACCGAGACGAAATATTACCTGCTGATGGGATGGAACGGCTGGGACAATACCGCCAACTACAAAATCGTGGACATCTTGTCCTTTGACCCCAATGACAGCAGCAAAGTCAACTTTGGGGCACCCATCTTCTATTTTGACCGCATCCCCAAGGCACGCGCCCTCTTCAAATATTCCGACTACGCCACCTTCACCCTCAACTACACCACCGTTCGGCGTGGCCCCTTCAAGGTGCTGCAAAAGCGCATGCTGGTCTATGACCACCTCGCCCAACCGCAGCAGTCGCGCCCGCTTGATCAGTTTGACATGGGCCCCGACGGCTCCTACGACGCCCTCTCCTACTTCGGCAAATATGGCGGCTACTTTGAATGGTACCGCAATGTCGAGACCAACGAAAAGCACAATGGCCACAAGCACGCCAAGGAAATGGCCAAGCTACAGGCCGAATATGCCCGTGGCGACAGCACCCTCCCCGACTATGCAAAATACATGACCAACCGCCAAGTGCGCATGGGCGAAAAAGCAGCCCAAAAAGCATCCAAGAAGCAAAAGAAGGAATTGGAGCGCAAACTCAAGGAAAGCGGGATCGAGATCCCAAGAGGGACGCCTCGCAGGGAGGCAGATTGAGCCGCACTTGCGGGAAATCGAGTCGCGGCCGGCAATCGATCCGGGTTCAAAAACGTGGGCTATCTTACTGGTTGAGAATGGCGACGATGCCGTCGGCGAGTTTGAGGAAGTCGTCGTATGAATTGTTGTTCAAAACGATGACGGCTTCGTCATGGTCTTGAAACCACAACACGATTGAAAAATAGCCCGGCCAACCGCCCGTGTGGAAGACCACGCGCTCGGTGCCCTCGCCATCCCTGAGAAAGTAGCCATATCCATATTCGGTGAGGCTCCCCGACGAGAGCCGGTGTCGCGTCAAGGCAAGATCCATCGTTTCCTTGCGCACGAGCCTGTGCGTCCGCAAGGCCTCGATCCACAACGCGAGGTCCGAAACACAGGAGTAAATGCTGCCATCACCCACAATCGGCTCTTGGTACACGACATGCTCATAGGCCTTGAGCGATTCTGGATAACTGCATACCACCGCACCCGAACCGTCGTCGCTGCGCTGACAAATGTAGCCATAGGCAAAGTTGTCCAGCACCACACCCTTGCTCCGGCGGTCGTTGTACACAAACGTGCGACGGAGACCTAGCGGTTCAAAAATCTCGCGCTGCAGGAATTCATGATAGGTTTGCCCCGAAACCGCCTCTATGAGCAATGCGAGCAGCGTGTAGCCCGTGTTGTTGTATTCAAAATGTTCATTGGCTTGGAAATGGACTTTGGGTTGATGCAACTGCAACAAGTCCAGGATGTCGCGATTGGTGACCAAAACACTCGCATCCCAATATTTCTGCAACAGCCCCTCGTACTCCGGCAAGCCTGAGGTATGCGTGAGAAGATGTTCGATTGTGATGGAAGGATAGGGAAAATCAGGAAAATATTTCTTGAACGGATCTGCAAACGACAGTTTCCCGCGCTCGGCGAGTATCATCACCGCCATCGAAGTGAATTGTTTGCTGCAGGAGGCAATGTCAAAAATCGTCTCTTTGTTGAGCGGAGCTTGCTGCTCCATATTTGCATAGCCCGTGCAACGGATGACTTGCGCGGAGTCGCTGCTCGCCAAGACACAGCCGCTCATACCTGCCGCCCCCCCCTTGGTATGTGCGGTCTCGACCAAGGCTTCGATTTGCCTGATCTTCTCGGCTGTGATCGGCCCAGGTTGCCGCACCTTTGGATAAATGAGCGGGGGTTGCGTGAACCCAAATCCCTCGATCTTGCCCTTCTCGGAAAAAATGTACTTGAGAAAGGCACGCTTCTCAGGGGCCTTTGCAAAAATCACCTTGGCCACATACTCATACTTGGAGGAATATGTAATCGTGTCGATCGTGGCCGCGCCGAGCTTCTGAAAAACCGGGGCAAACTCGTTTCGCAGGCCCTTGCGGGAAACCAAGATTTGCCCCAAGGGAAACCATGGCTTCTTCATTTGCGCAAAATCCTGGGCGTTGTACCCCTTGATGGTTTGCGAGACAGCTGCCGTTCGGACCGCGATGTCCTCCGCTGATTGTCCCGAAGCCGGCGATTGTCCCATCAAACTGCCCCACCCAGCAAGTACCACGAAAAACAGAGCCAGCCTAAGCCACCCAAATGCCTGCGTCATTGGACTCCCTCCAGGTTGGTCTCCATCACTCGTTCGGGAGCCGGTTCCTGTTCTTCCTCCTCCGCAGCAAGCGGTGGCGTGGGTGCGGTTTCTGTGTCTTTGGGTACAAAATAGAATGCCGTCAGATTCCAAAGAATCATGATCGTCGCAAAAAAGTAGAGCCCCAAAATAAACCCGATGCCCAAATGCATCCCCACCGTCAGCAATGCCCACAAGCGTCTAGTTTTCTTAATGGATACAAAAATAGGATAAAGTGTCTCAATCATCAAAATGCTGATGCCCATCACAATCGCCAATCCGGGAATATTCGCGATGAATGCAAGGTCCACGTGAAAGGTCTCATTGGCGGTGGGCAAGTGCATCGATTTCCAAATCGCCTCACCATTCCACCAATTGAAGCCCAGTGACTTGGCAAGCCCTGAGAAAAAGTACACCATGCAGACATGCAATTGAAACACGCGTCTGTAGGGCGTCAAATTGGGGAGAGGCCGATTGGGCCATAGCTTTCGGTCGATGGAGAAATAGCTACCCGAAGGGAAAATCGCCAAGTAAAACAGGGAGGACGTCGCGAAATTGTCGACCCCGTAAATGTACAAATCGGCCCCATGCAACATCGCCAATTGCAAAAACAGCAGTATCGCCGCCGAAATCCTTGTCATGAAGCCCATGCAGATCATCAAGGCCAATGACACATACAGCGTGAGGAAGATGGTAATCGTCGTAGACTCACCAATGCCGATTTTCTCCAGACCTGTGATGAAAAGCGGCAAAGTAATCTGTCCATCTGCCGTCAAAATCTCCTGAATATCGCTGGGAATGATGCCATACTTCCCAAACATGGCCGTGAAGTCGCTCCCGATCGCAGCCAAATGCAAGATCATGAATAGTCCAATCGCGATCCTGAAAAATACCAGGAATTCAAAATTCGTCTCATCCCTCTTGAAAAAGAAATCGGAGACCTTGATGCGAAAATTTTCCAACATTGTCGATTGCGTAGCCATGCGTTTCTTGGATTAGAATTTAAATTCATCGACGAGGTCCACGCGCGAATCCGTTTTCCCACTTCTGAATTCCGCAATTGTCGGGAATTCATAAAGGTAGACCATCGCATCCACGTTGGTGGCACCGACATAGTTTCCTTTGATGTTCATGGCGACCTCATGGATCATTACTTTCAAATAATCATTGAGCGCCAAGTTTTTACCGTCATTGGCAAGCTTGTCTTGCATCATGGAGACACAGAGGTCAAATCGATGCTGACTCTCGCGGTTTGCCAAGTGGGGATGTAGATCGGTACCCAACAATGTCCCCGAGCTGTCATAGACTGAAAACACCAATCCAAACTGACTTGCGACATTGGGTGCATAAAACCCATAGCTCGCATTGGTACCAGCGTAGGTTGCATAGGTCCAAACCGGTTTGAAAAAGGTGATTTTTTCCGTGATTCGATGTACGAGACTCTTGGGATGGCTTGCACCATAATAATAGCTGCAATAGCTGTCGATCGTACCGTAGATATTCACCAAAATGATCGTCAACAATTGGACGGTGATGAATCCTATCATTAGCCACCTTTTAGCTTTCATGATGTTTTGGAGTAATGGTCCCACCCTTGTCGCTCCAAATGGAGCGACAAGAAATGAGACGATGTTGTGACAACAATTACATGTACTTTTCCATAATCTGATCCACGGCAGCACGCACTTGGTCGCCTGCACGCATCTCAGCTGCTGAAGGGGTCTCGACAAGTGAGTTGCAGCAGCCGCCGCCAGCAATGGTGGCGTGCGTGAAACGGGTGCAGCACTTGTGATCGCAACGCACGAAAAAGCCCATCGATGCTGGTCCTGAACCACATGCAAGGGAATTTTCCAAGATGTTGAGAGCCTCTTCATCGGCAGGCTCCAAACGAAGGTTGGAGACGTAGTAGTTGCCCTTGATCAATTTTTGAACCGAAGTGGCAACATCGGCATTTGTGCTTTTGGTGCCCGTGGCAAAGGAAAATATGGTAAGCGACAACACGCCGATCATCACAAGAATAATACTCTTTTTCATAGGAATATGTTTTTAGGAATTAATTTGAATCGAATTGAAAACTGCGATCGTTGGGCGCAAGCATTGTTACCACACGATGCAACCGACAACGTGATTTTATCTAAGCACGCTTCAATTTTTCGCATGGACCAACGTATCCAATTCGAAAGAAAAATTGCAACGCCTGCAGGATCGAGAAATCATCTGCAAGCCCGGATCCAATCAGAAGGTCTTAGGACAATTGAAGGATCCCAAAGAACGAATTTTATGCCCAATCAGGTGACTGAAAGCGGCAAATCTCGAAATTCTGAAGCCTTACATGTATTTTTCCATGATGGCATCCACGGCTGCGCGCACTTGGTCGGCAGCATCGATTTCTGCTTGCTCTGGCGACTCAACAAGTGATGTGCAGCATCCACCGCCAGCAATCGTGGCATGCGAAAACTTGCAATCACACTTGCTCCTGCAACGCACAAAAAAGCCCATCGCCGCATTGGGGCCATTGCATGTAAAGGAATTTTCCATGGTCGTGAGGGCTTCCTCGTCCCATGCGCTGAATTCGACTTCCTCCATCAGGTAATTGCCCAGCGCCAATTTGTTGACGATTGCACGTCCTTCATGAGGATTCGATGTCCGCGAACTGGACGCGAAAGAAAATAGGGTGAGTGATAGCACGCCTAGGGCGAGCATAATAACAATACTCTTTTTCATAACGTAATGAGTTTTGGTGAATAAAAGAGATTAACTGATTTATCATAAACCTAACAAAAATCATTGATTTTTCCAAATCCTCCCGATCAACCGACATTGGTCAGGCAAAATGAGGAATCGCAAGGCAATCCCCATAAAATCAATACGTTAGCCAAAATATCCCGTTTATTGCCATTTTATGTCCATGTTATCAAATATTGCGATTCTGAGGAGACCATCCTCCTAATTTTATCCAAGTTTTACAAAGAGTCAATTTTTGATTGTCCAACTAGCAATCATTTCCTATCAATCATAGCCCAACGCATTTTTGTTCCAATGTAAGAGAATTGATCGAATAGTCTCGACTTGTCACATAAAACACAAAATCCAGCCAAACCAAGTGCATGTGCTTGCTGGGCCACCGACAATCGAAGCGATTGCTGGCAAGGTGTCATCAAATACAAAGGGGAACAGCTCGAATTGGATCACCCCAAACTGGCTGCCAATCGGAGCAGCCCAACTTCACTTGCCGACTTTCCATCGTCAGACGTTCGAGGAGAGCGATTGTTCATTATATTGCAGCTCCAATTTTAGAATCGATGATCAAGAAATACACAAAAGTCGCCGTGATCGGTGCGGGCACCATGGGAAATGGGATCGCCCACGTTTTTGCGCAGTGTGGGTATGATGTGAACCTGATCGACGTGAGCGAGCAAGCGCTGTCGCGCGGCATCGACACGATCGGGAAAAACATGGACCGCCAAGTCAAGAAGGAAACGATGACCGAGGCCGACAAGGTTGCCTCCTTGGGCCGCATCCAAGGCTTCACCGACCTCGCCAAGGGCGTGGCCGACAGGGCCCTCGTCGTCGAGGCTGCCACCGAGAACCTCGACCTCAAGCTCAAGATCTTTGGCATGATGGACCAGCATGCGCCTGCCGATGCCATCCTCGCCACCAACACCAGCTCGATTTCCATCACCCTGATCGCCTCGGCCACCAAGCGCCCCAAGCAGGTGATCGGCATGCACTTCATGAACCCTGTGCCCCTGATGCGTCTCATCGAGATCATCAAGGGCTACGACACCACCGCCGAGGTGCTGCAAGACATCATGGACCTGAGCCGCGACCTCGGCAAGGAGCCCGTGGAAGTCAATGACTACCCAGGCTTCGTCGCCAACCGAATCCTGATGCCGATGATCAACGAGGCCATCTACACCTTATATGAAGGTGTGGCGGGGCGCGACGAGATCGACACCGTGATGCGCCTGGGCATGAACCATCCCATGGGCCCGCTCACATTGGCCGATTTCATCGGCTTGGACGTGTGCTTGGCGATCTTGCGGGTGTTGCACGACGGCTTTGGCAATCCCAAGTATGCACCGTGTCCGCTGCTGGTGAACATGGTGAATGCAGGCCACCTCGGTCGCAAGACGGGCCGTGGATTTTACGAATACGGCCGCTAAGCGCGCCGTATCATGAAAAAAGGTCAGTTTCCAGCCGGGAACTGACCTTTTTGCTTTAAGGGCAAATTCGATCTAGCGGCAAAAAGGCTGGCGACCACGAGACATGCCGCCAAGGCCAGCAACAATCAGCCGCTGATCAGTGAAGAACTGGCCCATGTAGCTGCTGTTAACGAAGTAGATGATGCCGAACACCATGAATGGCAGCACACCGATAATGTAAGCGGAGGCCTTTGATTCGGATGACATCGCCTTGATATTGAGCTTCATCTGCGCGCGTTTGCGCAGCACCTCAGAGAGGTTTGATAGCGTTTCGGCGAGGTTGCCCCCGGTTTCGCGCTGGATCGCAAGCGTGATGCAGAAGAATTGAAATTCTGGCGTGCCGATCCGGTCTGCGGTTTCTTCGAGTGCAACTTCCATCGTCTTGCCGATGCGAATCCGGTCA
>JANMIM010001022.1:0-3222 GCA_031375795.1 Bacteroidota bacterium | reverse complement strand
GAACCCCACACCCGTCGGAAACCAACAGTCATTCACCCCCACCGTCAACGGCCAATACCTCGTGCAAATCGTGCAAAACGGATGCTTGGTGATCTCGGCATGCAGCACGGTGATCGTGACCGCCATCACCGAAAACAGCCTCGGCGACGGCGTATCGACCTATCCCAACCCGGTGCGCAACGAGGTCTACGTCGAATTCAAATTCCCCCACTCGACAGCGAGTTATGCACTGAACGATCAGCTGGGACGGGTGATTCGTCGTGGCAGCATCGGTGCAGACACGCAAAAGGCGACGGTGCAGATGCAGTCGCTGGCCGCAGGCATCTATTACCTGCAAGTCACGACCGAGGAGGGCAGCGGTACGTTCAGGGTCGTGAAGGAATAGGCCCCGCCCGAATATTTTATGGGTTTGCGCCAACAATTCGGGCGCGAAACGGTCTATTTCCTATGAATAAAATTAGGGCAATTGTGACTGGCGTCACTGGCATGGTCGGCGAAGGCGTTGTGCTGGAATGCCTTGCAAATCCTGCGGTCGAGGCTGTGCTGGTGCTCGGCAGACGCACTTGTGGCATGACGCATCCCAAACTCAGGGAGATCGTGCATGCCGACCTCTATGACGTCTCCCCCATCGCCGATCAGCTCAGGGGCTACAACGCCTGCTATTTTTGCCTCGGCACGAGCAGCGTGGGCATGAAGGAACCCGAATATTTCAAGGTCACACACACCCTCACGCTCGGCATCGCGACGGTCTTGAGTGCGCAAAATCCCGACATGACCTTCTGTTATGTTTCAGGATCAGGCACCGACAGCACTGAGCAAGGACGCAGCATGTGGGCCCGGGTCAAAGGCAAGACGGAAAACGACCTCACAAAATTGCCCTTCAAGCAGGTCTTCAACTTCAGGCCGGGCATGATGAAAGCCATGCCTGGCCAGAAAAACCTGCTCAAGTGGTACAAATGGCTGGCATGGATGTATCCGATTTTCCGCACGATCACGCCGGGCATGGCCTGTGAATTGCGCGAAGTCGCCTTGGCAATGATTGCCGTGACGCTGAATGGCTTTCCCAAGCAGGTGCTGGAGGTAAAGGACTGTGTCGCGGCCAGCAAGACGGTCGGCTAAGGCTGCGGATCGGCATTCGTAACCTAGTTCTGGAATTCATGAACCCTAGAAAAGCCTCTATTCCAGGGGTACTCGCATTCATGTCTTTCATTAGGCTTTGCGCATTTTTGACAACGACCGCTTCATCGGCAAGTTTGGCGGCAGCAGCTACCTGCGCTACGGGTGCGAACAGGGCAAACAACTGTTTTGGGCGCGCTCTGAAAACAAGGATTTTCTCCCTGCGGAGCTCGAAGCTGTGCAAATCTACTTTGTGCAGGCCTTCATCGCCGCAGGAATCCCCAAGGCACAGGTGCGATTGGTGCCCATCGACCCCCATGAACGCAAGCGCATCGCTCGGTTTGAGAAAAAAATCCAATCCAAACCGGGCATTCACCCCTCCCCCGAGTAACTCGCCAAGGGAACGCAAAAGCGAGCGGAGCGCATCGCAAAGACATTGGCCAAATACAAGGAAGATCTGGGTGATGGCAAGAAATTCAAGCGCCTGGAATCGGATATGTACCTTGGAAATTATCACCAATGATCTGCAATTGTGTGATTGTCTGATTTTATATTGTGTTTTTGGTCAATCATTTCCGAACTTCAATTCCATGAAACGTAGACATCTCCCTGAGCTTGAAGACGAGACATGGTTTCCCGCCTACCTCCGTGACATGGGCACCGACTACCTGCAATGGATCATGAATGCGGGCGATGCCTACAAGGACCTCGTGCCGACCTTGCAAAAGGGCTTGGCAAGGGCGAAACAAAAGGTCGTGATCGACATCGCCTCGGGCGGTGGCGGCGGTTGGTCCAAGCTGGGGCCACGGCTGCAAGCGGCGGATCCGGAAGTGAAGGTCGTGCTGACCGATTTCTTCCCGCACTTGGAGGCTTTCAAGGCTCTGCAGGCACAGGATCCATCGTTGTTCAGCTACAACGAAGGCTCGGTAGACGCACGCGACATCGCACCGAGCATGGTGGGATTGCGCACGCAGTTTCTTTCCTTCCACCATTTCAGGCCCGACGATGCCCGCCAAATCCTCCAAAATGCGGTGGATTGCAAGGCGCCGATCATGATCGTCGAAGTCACGGAGCGATCCGTGAAGCAGTTGATACAGTTCATGTTCACGCCCTTGCTCCTGTTTTTTCTCACGCCGTTCATCAAACCCTTCAAGCTTGGTCGTTTGTTTTTCACCTACATCATCCCGATCCTCCCGCTGTTTATCACATGGGACGGCATCGCCAGCGCCATGCGCACCTACAAGCCAGGGGAAATCGAGGCCATGACACGTGAATTGAGGAATGGCGACAGCTACGTTTGGGAAATCGGGTGGCACGGCAAAGGGCCACGCAAGGTGATGGTGGCATTGGGGTATCCCAAGGAATGATGATCCTGCTCAACATGGAATCTGAAGCACTTCCTTCACCCCCCTATTCGATCACTTTCTGAACATAGGGTTTCAAAAACTGCTGGAATCCTTTACGAACGTCGGCTCCAAAAACTCCTTCTCGCTCTTGGAGATCACGATGGTCGCCACCGAGTTGCCGATGAGGTTGGTGATGGCGCGTGCCTCGCTCATGAATTTGTCGACCCCAAATAGAAAGGCCAATCCCTCGACCGGGATCCTCCCGATCGCAGTCAGTGTGGAGGCGAGCACGATGAACCCGCTGCCACTCACGCCGGCTGCACCCTTGGAGGTGATCATGAGGATGCCGATGATCGACAGCAGTTCGCCGGTGCTCAGGTGCACGTCATACAATTGCGCGAGGAAAATCACCGACATCGACAGGTAGATCGAGGTGCCGTCGAGGTTGAAGGAATAGCCGGTCGGGATCACCAAGCCCACCACCGACTTGCTGCAGCCCATTTTCTCAAGCTTGAGCATGATCGACGGCAATGCGGATTCACTGGAGGAGGTCCCCAGCACAATTAGCAATTCCTCCCGGATGTAGTACAAAAATTGCCAGATGCGGATGCGGCACAACCACAAAATACCGCCCAAAATGAAGAAAATGAACACAAACATGGTCACGTAGACCGTGCCCATGAGCTTGGCGAGCGGCAACAACGTGTTGAGGCCATACTTGCCAACCACGGAGGCCATGCCACCGAGCGCGCCGAGCGGC
>JANMIM010000994.1:0-15289 GCA_031375795.1 Bacteroidota bacterium | reverse complement strand
GGTTTTCGCCCAGGTCCAGATTCTTCAAAGACGACAATCTACCGATTTCGATGGGCAGGGCAGTCAGCTTGTTTCCATGGAGTTCCAGGACCTCCAAAGTGCTGAGCATCCCCAGTTCGCTGGGGAGCGTAGTGAGCTGGTTCAACTGCAGTTCCAGTATTTTCAGTGCTTTGATTCCGAAGATTTCGGGTGACAAAGCAGTCATTTGATTGTCGTACAGGTAGAGTTCCTCCAATGCCACCATATTCCCGAGGGAGCT
This sequence comes from Bacteroidota bacterium, assembly GCA_031375795.1. Lineage (GTDB taxonomy): Bacteria > Bacteroidota > Bacteroidia > J057 > JADKCL01 > JADKCL01. The sequence continues at coordinate 15,030 of JANMIM010000994.1, read as the reverse complement.
GGGAAATGTGGCAATCGTGTTGTACCCCAGATGCAAATAGCGAAGGGTCTTGAGCGCGCCAAGTTGTGAGGGCAATGACTTGAGGCCACAGTCCTCCATGCTCAGGTATTCCAGGGAGGGAATCATGCAGATGGCCTCAGGCATCACCTCGGTGGTGCAACGGTCCATCTCCAGCACTTTCAAGGCAGACCATCGGGAAACCCAATCGGGCAGGGTCTTGATCGGTGTATGATCGAGCGAGAGCCATTGCAGGGATTGGAGCGCTGCCATCGATGGCGGCAATGACTCGACCTTGGACCAGCTCAGGTCGAGTTGCTTGAGGTTTTTGAGGTCTCCAAAATTGGAAGGCAAGGTGGTAAAGGGATTACCGGTGATGTTCAGGTACTCGAGGGCCTTGAGCGCCCCCAAAGATGCAGGCAACCTCGACAATTGGTTTCCGCCAAGGTCGAGCACCTGCAATCGAGAGAGTTGCCCGATCTCGGTCGGCAATTTTACCAAAGAATTCGCCCCAAGGTAGAGGCCCTTCAAGTGGCGCAGCTGCCCAATCTCTGCTGGCAACTGGCTCAGTTGGTTGTCATGCATCCGCAATTCCTCCAAAGCCCCGAGCTTGGGCAGGGCTTCTGTAAGGTTGCCGATGCTGTTTCCGTCCAAGCTGAGTCGTTTGAGCTTGGACCAATTGGAAATTTCCGCAGGCAACCTCGTGATTTTGTTGTCATCAAGGTTCAGCACTTCCAATGCTTTCAGTTGCAGCAGACCAGGGGGGACTTCTGATAGAATGCTGAACTTTGCATCTACGATGCGCAAGGCTTGCAATTTTTCAATCTCATTGGGCATTCTGGCGTCGATGAATGACGGCAACAACAAGATTTCCAAATCCCTAAATTCGCCGATCGACCCTGGCACGTATGTCATCTTGAAGGATCTGAGGTTGAGGGCCTTGATGCCTTCAGGAGCAGTGGTCAAGGTAAATCCTGCATCAAACTTCCGTCCCAGATCGTCGACCAAGAAACTATTGTTCCCGATTCGCACGGCGCCCAAGCCATCGTGCATGTCCTCGATCAGGTCATACCGATCAGTCGAAATGGCCTTACCTGCGCTGTCCAAGTAACAAAATCGTCCCTCTGCAAGCCCTACTTTCAGATCTAATTCAGGCGCAACACCATAATAATGGGCTGCAACGGGATATCCACTGTATTTGGGGGGACTGATCGTATAGTTGCGCAGGGTATCTGTTTCCAGTTTGACCCGCGATCGAATAGCACCTAAGCCCTCGTATCCGGGGCAGATTTTTTGCAGTTCATCGGCAACGGCCTGTGCCTGCACAAGATAGCCGCTTTTGCAGCATTGCGTTGCCATTTTCGCAAGCTCCTCGCAAGCGGCCTGCTGCCCAAAAACGATGCCCGAGATGCACAAAAAGATCGCAATTGCGATTGCTTGCCTACTTTGCTTCATGGATATCATTTGTAGAATGATCATTTTCTAAAATTTGATAAGCTTCGATCCAATCTCATCGATCGCTCCAAAGAAATCATTGCCCCCTGAAAACACACCCCCCAATCGGCCTGCATTCGACCAAACTTCAATACAAATCCCCGCACAATTGCTGGCCCTACCGCTGCTTCACCAACCGCAGCACCCTGGACTGCTCGCCAAATGTCACCCGCAGGAAGTAGACGCCGGCAGGCAACGTCTCTCCCAGCTCGAAGACATGTGTGCCACGCAGCAGGTTCCCGGCATCCACGCGGACGATGCTTTTGCCGACGATGTCATGGACACTCATTTGCACCGCGCCATCCGCAGGCAGGTTCAGCTCAATGCGCACGGTGCGCTCAAATGGGTTCGGACTGGCGCTGAATGTGAAAGCCGAGGCGATTTCAGGCGCCTGACCCGTCGCGCCCAGTAATTCCAGCCAATAGTGGTGCAGGTCCATTGGGAGGCTGTCCATCACTTGGTTTTGGGCCGTCAGGGTCACTTGGGGCACATTTGTCGTGCTCACCCCCGGCTTGTCGGGCACGATGTCGTAGTCTCCGAGCGGGATGCTGGCGAATGAGAAATAACCGTCGAGGTCGGTGTCGGTATAGCCCAGTGGTACGCCCGTATTGTGATTGATCAAAAACAGCCGCAAGCCCGGCACAGGGTCTCCGATGGCGCTCACCTTGTTGGCACCCTGCGAGATGAGTCCGCCGATGAAGCCAGGACCGCCGGGGTTGATGCCATAGATCGTGGAAAAATCTATCTGAAACGTCGCCCCAAACCAAGGCGTTCCACGCCATGCATAGTTCCAATATAAGGTCGAAAATCCATAGGTCGGCATTTCAAACGGGTAATCCACCAGTCTCGGGGTCGCCTTGACGGACAAGGTCGTGTCGACGGTGTTGCAAAAATAATAGTAGCCGTCCGCATCCGTCCAGATCGAATCCACAGCCGTCAATGACTCTGGACCAGAATTGTAGCGTACCAGCAAGACGCGCTGATTCACCAGCGGCACACCCGTGCTTGTGAGGATATGGCCCCATACCGTAGGCGGAGCCCATGTGACCTCCGTCGTATCCTCGTAGGCGCAGCCATTGGGGGCAGTGACCGTGACGCTATACAAGCCAGCCAGATGTACCGGCAAGATTGGCGCTGTGGAGCCATCGCTCCAGTGGTAAGCGCTCCAGATACCGGGAAAGAGCGTGTCGAGCAGGATGTTGTTGCAGGGCGCCAAATAATTCAGTCCGGTAAACAATGTCTGGCTTGCGGCACCGCCCACGACCACCGTTCCTGTCACGGTATCGCTGAGCGCGCCGTTGCTCACGATCACCTGCCAGGGATAGGTGCCGGCATTTACATAATTGTGTGTCGGATTTTGGAGCGTGCTGCTCAGGCCGCCCGCACCACTCCACACAAAGCTCAACGGACCCGCAAAACAGGCATAAGCGCTGTATTGCACCGTCGGGCAGGCGAGCAGGTAGACATTGGCGGATGCAGAGGCGCAGGCGCCGTTGTGGATCGTCACGACTTTGTCGGCAAAGCCATGCATGGGGCAATCGCTGTCCTCGACGCGAAACCGAAACTGAAATGTCCCTGCGCTGGGCGGAGTAAAGCAAAAGCGCCCTGTCGGGGGCAAGGCCGCTGTGCCGGGCACAGTGTCATGAACCTGCGCATTCAAGGCGTTCACAAAGCTGGCCGAAGCGGCATAGGTGGGATCTTGGTCCCACCAGAGGCGCATGGTTTGAGTGGCATTTACGTCAGCGGTTGGCATGTCAAAACAGACAGATGTATTGCCATTCATGTACACGTGGTCGCCAGAGAGCGTGGCGCCGGAACTCAGGTTGGAAATCGGTCCAAAGGTCGGATTCTGGTCGTTGCACATGCGCATCTGGATCTGGATGTCGCGCTGCAGGCTCCCGATCAAGATGCCGCCACGGTATTCATTGGCGGTGATGCAGATGATCCCCACCTCATTCATGCCTGGGTTGGCGACGAGGTGTAGGATGCCCGTTTCGGCGTCCAAGCTCGCATTCCACGTATTACCGAGCGGAGCAGTTGGTGACCAGCCGACCGGGTATGTGAGCACAGTGTCAACAAACGTATAACATGGCCCGATCACGTAGGCGACCGAGTCGCCATTTGGGTCGAAGGCTCCCAAATGCACATCCAGGTTGCTTCCTTGGCAGCCATAGACCACGGGAATATTGGTAAAAACAGGACTGTTGTTGCAGGTGCCCAGCGCAGTGTTGATCGTCGTGCCCACGGTGGCGATGTTGTAATTTCCGGCGATGGAGACGAGTCCATTGCGGCAGCAGGTACTCCATTGCAATTCATAGGTGCAGGGCGTTCCGCTGCAAATATCATAGTCGCGCGACCAGCGGTATTGCTCCACGCCGTTGACCGCCGCGCCTCCCGGACTTAGGCAATCGGTGTGGAAACTAGGGCAAATGGGCGTGACATCGGTGATGACCTGTACCGTCCAAGCCCCGACCGCATTGGGGGCCGTGCATCCCGGCGGTGCTACCCAGACCAGGTTGCTGTCGACAAGACTGTTGCCATTGCAATCGCGGTAGGCCTGCATTTGGATGCGTGTCGAGCAAGCACCGAGGCAGGAATAGGTGATTTCAATGCCCATGATATGGGTTGCTTTCGTTGCAAAGGACAGCGAAAGCAAGGCGGACAAGAGCAATAGGTGCAGGCTTTTTCTCAAATTGTTCTGCTTTGTGAATGCCCCTAAAGTTACCGTGGATCTAGCAAATTGCCAAATCCTCGACGATGCCGCCCATCCGCCCAAAACTCACATCGCCACGCACTTCACCACACGTGACCAGCCCTCGCCAGTCACGCGACAGAAGTACACGCCCGCCGTGAGCTCGCCTGCGCGCAGCGCGAGCGCGTGATGCCCCGCCCGCAGCGCGCCCGCATGCACGAGCGCCACCTGACGGCCATTTTGGTCAAACAACTGCACCGTCACCGCATTGTCGGCCGGCAGGTCCAGCAGCACACGCGACCCCTCCGACAGCGGATTGGGGGAGACGATGACCCGTGGCGCTGCAATTGCATCGCCCGGCGTCACGGCCACAGGTGGCGGGCCCAGGATCGTCGCCGACCAAATGCCATAGCCATGCGTCGCGATCACCGTCTTGCCGTCTGAGCGGCGGTAGTCGATCATGTTTACCACGCTGCGGCCCAAGGTGCTCGCCCCGAGTTGGGTCCAGACCGTGGAGGTGCCTGCGAGCGTATCGGTGCCGTAGAGGCCAGTGCTCGTGGCAGCCAAGTAGGCATCCCCCGACGCAAAGGGCAGGATTTGCACCCAGCGAATCGAGGGACCATTGCCGCCGCCCGTGGCGTTTTGCTCCAGGTTGCCCGCTGCCTTCACCCACGTGGTACCGCCATTGGTGCTGTACCAGATGCTGTAGACGGCATAGTTGGAGTAGACGGCGATCACCTTGTCGCCGTCGTCGGGGTGTACTGCCAGGCAGGCCACGTTCCCGGCGGCAGGCATCGCGGCTGTGGAGACCAAGGTCATCGTCGGCGCCACGCCATTGGCGTTGTCGATGCGGTAGATGGCGCGGGCGTCGGTGCCGACATAGAGGCGGTTGGCTGGATTGGCTGAGATGCCGATGGCCGTGATCTGCGCCGTGCCCACGATGGTGTCGGGCAGGGTGGCCCAGTTGGTGGTGATCGAGTCCCAGCCATTGTTGATGGCGATCGCGGAGAGGTCGCTGTTGCGCCAGATCTTGCGGCCGGCGGGCACATACATCACATTTTGATCGTTGGGATCAAAGACAAATGGGTTGATGAACTGGTATTCGCTGGCGCCGATCGGGTCGATCCGCTCAAATCCCGTCACGACCCCCGAGGCGTTCAAGGTGCATTTGGCCAGCACCCCGAGTTGTTTGGAGAAATAGTAGTATCCGCCACCATCCTCGATATGGCAATAGGCACCGTCTCCGCCAGCAACCCAAGCCCAGGGATCGGTCGGCGTGATCACATCCGTCCAGTAGCTGCCATTGTCCTGCAATCCGCCCACCATCGCCTCGCTGCCGGTCGTGCCATGGTCAAGCGCGACGGCGTAGAATTGCGATACGAGGTAGCCGCTGTTGAGCGAGGTCCACACGGGCGTCGTGGCGGTGACATCGTCGGTGCGCCAGAGGCCGCCATCGTTGGCAGAGAACATGACATCGGGCGTGGTCGGATGAAAAAACATCACGTGCTGGTCGGGATGCTGGTTGGGGTACAGGCCATTGTACAAGACGGGCGTACCTGCGCCGACTTCATAGCCGCCGATGTGGGTCGTGTTGGTGGAGTCGTTGAATGCCGTGGTCGAGCGGTAGATGTTGGTGCCACCGATGAAGACCATGTTGGAATCATTGGGGTTCACGGCGACACAAAGGTCATAGCCGCCCTGCACGACAAATTTGTCAAATGGGCCTCCGGTGGCCGGGATGTTTTGCGTGAGATTTTCCCAAGCCCCGCCAGCGCCCGTGCCATCCCCCGATAGATATGTGTAGCGGTAGAGCGCACTCCACTCGGGCTCGCCCCTGAAGTCGGTCGTGAGCTTGCCCGAGGCCGGATCCACGTTGGAAATGAGGAAATACACGCGGTTGTCATCGAGCGGATTGTAGGCCGAGACGATGCGGCTCCAGTAGGCGGGCATGAAGCTGGGGCTGATGTTGGCGTAGGTGATGCCGTCTGCCGAGCGCCAGATGCCTTTGTTGGTGCCAAAATTGGTGCCGCCGCCGTCGTAGCTGCTGAGTCCGGCAAAGACCTTGCCGGTCGGCGTGGTCATGACGTTGGTGAAATAGGCCAGGTTGGTGGAGACGCTGCCCAGCACGCGCGTCCAGCCGGTGCCGCCATTGGTGCTGCGCATCACCGCACCGAGCAGGGCGCAATAGACGACATCGTTGGTGGTGTTGGAGTTGTCGACGGCGACGTTCCAGGTGGCATCCCAGACATTGTCAAATGACTGTGGCGTGTTGGAGTTGGTGGATTGCTCCACGATCCAGTTGAGGCCGCCGTCGGTGGATTTCATGAGTCCGGTACCGAGGTAGAATGCGCCGCCGCCGCTGGCGGAGGTGCCGTAGGCTTCGCCGGAAAGGGCATACCAAGTCTGGGTATGGCCTGGGCGCTGGTCCTGCACGATCGAGTTCACGCCGGGGTGCGCCGCGGGTGCCGTGGTGCGCGCCCAAGTGAGGCCGGCATCGGTGGAGCGCCAGATGCCGCCCGAGACGCCGCCCGCGATCAAGACGTTGTTGTTGCTCACATCCATCGCAAAGGCCCGTGTGCGTCCGCCGAGGTTCCATGGGCCCCGTGCGGTCCACGGCGCACTCAGCGAATCGGTCTTCTGGTTCAAGTCATTGGGCAGGCCATCGGCAAAGGCCATCTCCAAGCTGCGGATGCCTGGTGGAATCTGCCCAGTTGCTGGGTCGGCGAGCCGCTTGCGTTCCCAGGCCTTGCGCGCATCGGAGTATTCCTCGCCGTCTGAATGGTAAAGCGGGCCAAAATCAGCCGATTTTTGCGGATTGGGTTGGCTGCCACGCGGGGCTAGGACAGCAATCGACGCGATCACCGATGTGGTGATGGCCAGGATCAACAAACGATTTCTCATACCATGGACGACGCGCCGTTTTGTAGCGGTCTTGGGGTGAAGTTAACATTTTTTGGGATTCGGCAGGATGGGAAGAGGCTCTGATTGGGTGTACGATCACGCCTTGAGGGAACGGGGCAGGAAATAAGCGGTTCGTCGGCCCTGCCCAAAGTCCTATTGGAGCGCCGACGAACGGTATTGGTCGCCATCAATCGATACGGCGGCGCCGCATCTTGCATCAAATGAATCCTTCGTCGGCCCCCAGCTTTATTTTGGGGATGGCCGACGAACATCTGCCGAATTCCAACTCCGATTCTCCCTGCCCCTGCCCGACCGCGGCTTTCAACAATCGGAGAATATTTGCATTTTGGCCGCATTATCTGAGCGCAATGTCGGGAAAAAGCAATACCACCGCCGCCAAGGCAAAGTCAAAGGAGGCGTCCAAGAGCCTGAATGCTGGTTTTGGCCAGGGGTTCTGGGCACAGAATTGGAAGGCAGCACTCGCATTGCTGGTCTTGCCGATGCTGCTTTATTTCGGGGCGCTGCGGCTGGGCTATGTCCTGGACGACAAACTCGTGCTTTCTGAGAACAAATTTGTCCAAAAAGGGACCAAGGGCATCAAGGACATTTTCAGCCACGACTCCTTTACCGGCTACCTCGGCACGCAGCAAAACATCGTGACCGGCGCGCGCTACCGCCCGCTCTCCATCGCCACCTTTGCCATGGAGCACCAAGTCTTTGGCGTGGCTCCGGGCATGAGCCATTTCATCAACATCCTGCTGTACGGCCTCACGGCCTTGCTCATTTTTCGCCTGCTGTCGATGCTCGTGAAGCAGGATGCGGAGCAGGCCTGGTACCTGCGGCTGCCTTTTGTGGCGGCCCTGCTGTTTGCCCTGCATCCGCTGCACACCGAGGTCGTCGCCAACATCAAGGGCCGCGACGAGATCTTGGCCCTCTTGTTGGCCCTTGCATCCGCCTATTACCTGCTGCGCGCGCTCGAAACCTCCAAAGGCTGGCAGGCTTGGTGGGCAGGCGGACTTTTCCTCCTCGCGGTGCTGGCCAAGGAGAATGCGATCACTTTCCTTGCGGTCGTGCCGCTGTTGGCGCTGGCTTTTTCAGGTGCCGACCTCAAGAAGATTGCGATGCGGACGCTGCCATTTCTCGTGGCGACGGTGCTCTACCTGGTGATCAGGCGCTCGGTGATCGGCTTTTTGCTCGACGGCGACCAGGAGGTGATGAGCCTCATGAACAATCCATTCTTGGAGGCCACGGGCACCCAGCGCTACGCGACCGTGAGCCTCACGCTGGCTTGGTACCTGAAATTGCTGGTCGTGCCGCATCCCCTCACCCACGACTACTATCCCTACCACGTGCCCCTGGTGCAGTGGACCGACTGGCGCGCCATCGTGGGCATCGGCAGCCACATCGCGCTGATCGGCGTGGCGGCCTGGGCTTGGCGCCGAGAGCGCCTGGTCTCATTTGCCATCCTCTATTACATGCTCACCCTCTCCCTCGTCGCCAACGTCTTGTTTCAGGTCGGCACATTCATGAACGAGCGCTTTCTCTACATGCCCTCGCTGGCATTTTGCATGGTGGTAGCCTGGCTCTTGAGTGAGAAATTACCGCGGTGGTTTGCGACACGGCCCAAGGTCGCCGTGGGCATTGCGCTTGCGGTCATGGGCTTGCTGGGCGCGGGCTATGCGGTGCGCACGGTCACGCGCGTGCCCGACTGGGAAAGCACATATACCCTCAATGCCGCCTCGATTCAAGTGTCGACCGAGAGTGCCTATTCCAACCAATATTATGGCTTCGCGCTCTACGAAATGGCCGACAAGGAAACCGACTTCGGCAAGAAAAAGAAGCTGCTCGACGAGGCCCTTCCCTACGTAGAGCGCGCCCTCGTGATCTGCCCGCTGTACCCCGATGCACTGGGCACCAAGACGGGCATCATGGTGAACTATTTCACGATGGACAACAAGATCGAGCCGCTGCTGAAATGGTTTGAATTCGTGCAGAAAAACCATCCGATCGCGTACATCGACACCGTGCTCAAGGACCTCATCGCCTTTGGTCAGCACCGCGTGGAACTCAACTATTGGCTCCAGGATGTAGGCTACAACCATTTTTGGGTCGCCAAGGGAGACAAAAAAATGGCCACGAAATACATTCAAATGCTCAAGTCCATCGACCCCACAAACTCCAACGTGGACCGCGCGCTGTCCAATATCCAGAAGGGGATCAGGTGATCCAATACCGATGACCTCGAACGCGGCCTCCTCAAAATCCTCAAGGGCTAGGCTGGCACCCATGCAACGATTTCGAAATCGTGATACCATTGGTCATCCATTGCATGAGCTGAATCATGCGACTCAGGTGGAGTCGAAATCCAACCCCACCCTATTCTCGATCAACGTGCGACACCGCTGCTGCGAGCCGCAGCACGGCGGCGTCACCAACATGTGATAAAAACGATGGAAGTGCTGCCCTAACCCTCATCAACCTTGCGTTTACCCACTGGAATGTCTAGGCTCATCGAGACAAGCATCGACAACAGAGTGGAATGATCGGATGCGCAACCGCAAACGTTTCGTTTTACAACCCAAGTGAATGAAAAACGATTCCGGTGCCTAATATGGAACCTACTTCTGCGGCCAACCTACTTTTTTCAGCGACGAAAACCGCAATATTTCTCGCCAATTGACCTCTGACATCACCAGCAACACTGCATCCGGCCGCTCTTGCGTCACGATATTTTCATTTAGCTTGTATTACCAACTGTCAAATATATTGGTGGTATGGCCAAAGGACTCAGCCATGAACGGAAACATGTGAAAGCCATAGGAATCGGTGATCATCAGCAGTCGGGGCAAAGTGGTGTCGGGGCGATTCAAGACGCGCTCAAACTCATCGGTGTAGGGGAAACCATAGACCGGCGGATAGCCCACCGGCACACCTGATTGCGCGTGAAAGCCCCCGGGCGGCAACAGGACAAAATCGGTGTCGGTATAGTTTCCCTCCACACCAAACATACCCGTGATGCTGCCATCGTGCTTGACTTGCGGCGTAATCGCGTAATCTTCCAATGCAGGCAGCTCGATCTGAGGCATTTCCAATTGCATCTGCTGCAAGGCGATTTTGGAGGCCCAGAATGCACCGACCGGCGACCAATGATGGTCGAGCTTATAGTACAGGAGGTATTGATCACGCAAGGTTTGAAACGGGGCATAGAGGTCCACGACCTTCACGGAAGAATGCACTTGCAGATCATGATTGATCTGCTCACCCCATCCGCCTTGGGAGGATCGTTTCGCCCAAAATGGCATCTTGTCCACGTAGACATTGTTCTTGGCAGGCACGATTGCGATGTAAAATTCGCTGCCGAATTGCTTCAAATAGTCCCTCCGGTATTCCAGCTCCAGCCTGATGGAATCCAGCTCCAGCGCCGTCGGGTTGTTGCTCCCGAGGTAGGATTGCATTTCCTTGCCAGCCAAAAAATACCATCCGTCCAATCCGATCATGGCCTTGTCGGGAATGGGCGATTCTTGCAACAGGTCGAGGTGAATGCGTGTATACAGATTGACCAACCGAAACCGAAAGGGGAAATGGTCCTCATAATACGTGGAGAATTGCCGGGGAAATGGGTCCAGCAAAGACAATTTCAAGCTGGGTCTCGGTGCCAATTGGCGGTTTTCAGAGCTCTGGAAATCGGGCAAGAACCCAAAAATGGAATTCGACAACGGCAGCGCCAGGATTCCCAAAAAGGAAATCACGATCAGCCAACTTCTGAAATTTGCCTGTGCCATGTCAGAAGCGGTAGTAGATAAATGGGTTGTAGGTGCCGGCGACGAGGTAGGTCGTGCAAACCAGCAGGATCAATGCATAGACCACCGTCGCGGTCACGTGATGGGTGTAACCCAACACTTGTGCGGGCAGCCCGGGCGATGCGGTCACACGTGCGAACAGACGACCCAGCCACGCGAAAAAACCAAAGGCGCCAGCAATCCCGACCACCAATGCAATCAAGAGTTCCTTGCTCAATTGCATGGTGAACAGGGCCCATTGTGCATCTGTGGTCGCAAACTGCACCATCCCCTGCCAGTAGGCCATCGCTTGACCGAAATGCTCGGCCCTGAACAGCACCCAAGTGACCATCACAACCAGCAGGGTATAGGCATGCGACAAGGGTCGCCAGGCCTTGGCCAGGATTTTTTCAAACCCCAACCGCTCGATGACCATCACGAGCCCATGCAGGAGCCCCCACACCACAAATGACCAACTTGCCCCGTGCCAGAACCCCGTCAGGAAAAAGACCAGCAACAAATTGCGGTATGTGCGGCCGACCCCATTTCGGTTGCCACCCAGCGAGATGTAGACGTAGTCCCTGAAGAAAGTCGACAGCGAAATATGCCAACGTCGCCAAAAATCCTTGACCGAACGCGCGAGATAGGGAAAATTGAAATTTTCCATGAAGTCAAAGCCAAACATGCGGCCTAGCCCGATCGCCATGTCTGAATAGCCTGCAAAGTCATAATAAATCTGAAGTGAATAGCACACGATGCCCAACCATGCATTCGCGGCTGCAAGTTCGCCCACATTGCTGTCAAAGATATGATCGGCCACCCGCGCAAAAATATTGGCGAGCAATACCTTTTTGGCGAGGCCGATGAGGAAGCGCTCCACGCCCGAGGAAAATTTTTGCAGCGTATGCGTGCGGCCTTGCAACTGCTGCCAGACATCGCTGTATCGAATGATCGGCCCCGCTACAAGTTGCGAGAACATGCTCACATACAGCGCCAAATCAAAAATATTACGCTGCGCGACCACCTTGCCCCGGTAGATGTCGACGAGGTAGGAGAGGGAATGAAACGTATAGAAGGAAATGCCCACCGGCAAGAGGATCTTGGCCAGTGGCATCGGTGGCAAGGCCAGCAGTTCCGAGAGTGCATTGACATTGCCGATCAGGAAATTGGTGTATTTGAAGACGCCCAAAATCAGCAGGTTGCAAGCCACCCCTGCGATGAGCCATGGACGTGCCCGCGATTTTTCCTGATTGCGCTGTATTTGAATGCCGAAAATGTAGTTGAGGACAATCGATCCCAGCAGCAGCAGGGTGTAGCTCACGCCTCCCCAAGCAAAGAAGAGGAGACTCATGACCAGCAACCAATTGTTTTTCAGCAGACGGGGACATAGGTAATACCCCAGCAGCGTGATCGGCAAGAACAGGTACAGGAATATGGTGGAGCTAAATAGCATCGGCGATCCAGCAGTTGCGGTCATGCCGCATGAACGCGTGTTTTATGTGGGTAGCTTGCGCCATTCTTCCAAAAAAAGAGTCCAGCCCCACGAAGGTAGCAAATTTCCCAGTTTGGAAATCGGGCAAATTCCGCTGTCCAATCACACCGCGTGGTGAATTCTGGGTGCACCAAGCATGTACTATCCGCCAAGTTCACAAACTGGCCGATTCAGCAAATTCTGAGAATTCTGCTCCTTTTGGAATAGGGCTTGTGTAGTTCCAGGTAGGGAATGTTTCGAGAAATCATCCCATAAATTCTGGTTGCCCTCCTCTCCCAAAAGCTTATGGAAGCCTAAGATGAGGTACGGGTTGATCTCTTTCGCATTCGTGTTTCCATGTGAGAATTTTGCGATTGTGAGGAGGAATTCAACAGCAATCCTTTGTGGACCTCAGCCTTTTCGTTCTTGCGCCTGACCATCAGCCTCAATGATCGCCTTCGCACGGTCGAAACTCATCTTGGCAACCTTCCTGATGCACTCGAGCTCAATACCATCGAAATCACAACCCTTTTTCTTGCTTGGCATCCTCCCGCGCCGTCACGGCCATTTCCCGCACTCCAATGTAGTCCACATCACGCTCTGCTCATACGGATGTCGCTGTGGACGGGTGAGCTTGGCGAACTCGGCGATGTGGAAGTCTATCACTTCCCACTGATTCATCCTTCTTTGCCCTCAATAACACTCTGAACAATTAAAGCTACCTGCCCTTCAGGAATATCAAGCAAATCACTGATCTCTGCGATGGGCCTACCTTTCCTATACATTCGAATAATGTGTTCGGTGTCACGATCCTCCCGCGCCGACACGGCCACTTCCCGCACTCCAATGTAGTCCATGACGCTCTGCTCGTAGGCGTCGCGTTGTGCACGTGTGAGTTTTGCGAATTCAGCGGTGCGAAAGGCCTTCTCAAAAATAGGTTCCTTCAAAATCTGGGGAATATCACCCATGGATTCCAAGTTCTTAAGAAAATAGCACCACTTGTCGAAGTGCGTTTCCAATTCGTGCAATTGCTTTTTGAAGGCCGGCATTTGGAGGAATTTGAAATGCAGTTTCTCAAAAAATACCTCGCAATCCTGATCCTTCAAGCTCACGTCGCGACGAAACTTGGCCTCCTCTTCCTTTTCATCATAAAAAAAGTCAATGATGGCGATGAAATAGATCGGGTCCAAATGGAAATCCCAACCTGCACCCTTGGCAGCCTGTTCACGAATCGGATGCGTCGTGTAAAACAGGGCGCGGTCCTTAAAATGCTTGACCTTGGCCTTCTGCATCTCCACAATGAAGTGCTCACCCGTTTTTGCGAGGCAGTAGATATCAAAAAAAGCCTTGCGCTCCTCCGACAAATCTGGGAGTACCTCCCCATTCTTGAAGCTCAAGGATGCTATCTGATGCCTCGGCGGAAGCAATTGGTTCAAAAAATCGATCAATAGGTCTTTGTTGCCCTCCTCTCCAAAGAGCTTCTTGAAGCCAAAATCGGTGTATGGGTTGATATACTTGGGCATTGGAGCTTCCATGGGTTAAATTTAGGGAATCCTACGGAAGTTTTCAAGTCACTTGCCTTCATTCAGCAACCCTAGCCATTTCAGACACTCAATAACTCCATTACTCTATGCCGATTACCTACACCGCCGTCAGCACCCGCATCTGCACCTCCGAGATCATACCCGACGCTTGGAGTTTCACCTTCTCTTCGTGCAGGTCATAAAACGCCTGCACCGCCGTCACACTCGGCACCTCACTGATGATCGCCACGATATTCTGATAGCCCATCGAGCGAAATTCGCTCTTGGTGATGATGCCCGCCTGCTGCCGGTGGCTCGCATCGGCGTCATAGACAAGTTTCCAGGCATCAAAGTCGCGGACTTCAAAAGAGGAGAGGAGGGTAGTGGCCATTTTGGGGGCAGCGTTTAGCGGGATAATGGGCGGCGGCTGGGAATGAAGCTCTCGATCAGGCCAGATGGCACCATTTGGAGCCACACACTTGAAATCCATGACGATTTGTAGAGAATGAGGCCAAACGGTGCTTGCACTTTGCAAAGAAAATAAGTAGACTTGGATTTGAGCAATAGTTTGCATTTGCCGCATGTGATCTTATGGATAGGCCAAAACAAGAGGATTTTGACATTGCCAAAGAGGATTTGCAATTCTTGGAAAAGCACGCTATGGTGCGGAAGAAGATCAGAAGTGGATTTGAGAATTGTGCAATTCTGTTCGCGATCATTTTTTCGGCAGCTGTGGACTGGATCGTGTGGCAATTGATTCTCACTGGCTCTCTCACTAGCCCAACCAAAGATGAGATTACTAAAATATTTTCCTTCGGTTTTTTAACGTACTTAATCTTCCTAGTCGGGGCTATCGGCATCCTGCTGCAAGTCCAAAAGACCTTGGACAAAATTGCATGTCGAATTACTTTGGAATCAGATTCGACGTTTGAAATTCTCTTTATCAGGACAAGCAACCTGCAGAAGGCAGGCACAATCAGGCAAAGGCTGGCAGCCTTCGAAAATGCTGACCGAAGATATTTATACTGTCCACGGGCATAATCCCACTTTTGTCATGTCGACCGAAGTCCTCGAGGAGCGAAGCGACGAAGAGGACGTAGCGGAGACATCTAGCTAACTCAGTAGCACCTTATGCTAGCGAAATGGGTGAGCGTGAGGTGTATCACAAGGCGC
>JANMIM010000976.1:0-3083 GCA_031375795.1 Bacteroidota bacterium | reverse complement strand
AAAAGTGCTTGGTGCGGTGGGAAACTGGGCCAGAAACCTGGCGGGCGCCGCTGGCGGCATGGCGTGGAGCTGGCACGCGCCTGCTCCACGCATGGCGGGACCCCGTAGGACTGCGGCCCCGCACAGGCGAAGGCCTGTGCGGGAGGCCCCCAAGCATGCAAAAAGGCCATCCGCATGATGCGAACGGCCTTTTGCCATATCCTATCGCCCAGCCTTACAGCTTGGCGAGCAGTTCTTTCTTTTTCTCGTTGAACTCCTCCTCTGTCAAAACGCCAGCGGTTTTCAGCTCGGCGAGGTCCTTCAAGGTCTTCATGACGTCCTCCTTGCTCTGCACGGGTGGCTGGTTTTGCGAATTCTGAGTATTCTGAGTGTTCTGCTGCTGATTTTGCATGTTTTGCATCATCATATTGGCCATCATCATACCCGTCATGTCCATGCCTGTGCCGCCGTTCTTGGCTGCGTCCTCGATGGACTTGGCTTGCTGGAACTGCTGAAACTTGTTGAGGTCGCCGACCATGTTCATCTGCGTGTTTTTGCGCAGGAACTCGTTGACTTCGGGCGGCAGGGTGATGCTCTGGATCTGGAAGTCGGTGATGTCGAGGCCGAACTGTGTGAAGTACTCGTGGATGCGTGGCATCAGAGCCTTGGTGAATTCGGATTTTTGGGCTTGGAGCTGGATGAAGGACAGGCCCTGCTCTGCCATCTCGGCGACGACCTCTGTGAAGCGGTCCACGATCTTGCCCTTGAGGGTGCCCTCGAGCTCACTCACTTGCACGCTCGGGTCGGTGCCTGCAAACTCCTTGAAGAACTTGCCGGCGTCCATGACCCGGAAGTTGAAGGCGCCAAAGGCCCTGATCTCGACCTGGCCAAACTTGCTGTCGGCGATGTAGACCGGCGTGGGTGTGCCCCACTTGATGTCGGTGAACTGCCGTGTATTGACGTAATAGATGTCGACCTTGAAGGGCGACTCAAATCCATACTTCCATGACCTGAGCGAGGTCATGATGGGCATGTTGCGGGTGGTGAGCTCGTAGCGGCCGGGCTGGAAAATGTCGGCGGCCGAGCCCTCGTTGATCATGAGGGCGACCTGTGACTCACGCACGGTGAGCTGTGCACCCATTTTCACTTCCTTGTCTTGGTCAGGAAATTTCCAGATGATCGTGTCGCGGGAGGCGTCTACCCACTCGATGACGTCGATGAACTGACCACGGATAAAGTCAAAAAGTCCCATAATGATTTCTGTATCTGAGTCTAAAGTGATTGCAAATTTATGAAAAAGCTGATGCTTTTGATTTCTCTTTTTTCCAAAGGGGCACGGTGGAGCAGGGCTCGCCATACATGAGCTTGTCGGCGATGGCCCGCAGCCGCACGATGAAGGCGACAAAGGTGGCCTGGGGGATCGGAATCTCGCCGCAACCTTTCACGACGATTTTCTTGCCTTCCAATTGCTGGTAGTCGATTCGATCCAATGCTTTTTGCCAGACGGCGATTTCCAAGTCTTCACGGCTACCAAATACGATGGTGCTGGCAAAAGGTTGGAGTTGGATGGCGAGGAGCATCCACGTCCAGCCGGGGATGATGGCGTCGGCGCTGCAGTAGAGGTGCACGTGCTGCCCCTGGTACTGCGCCCAGTCGACGGTTTCGAGCCAGGCCCTGAAGTCGCCCTCCTTCAAGATCATGCCCCTAAAAAGCCGCTCGGCGATGTCGATGCCCACCCGTGGCGCGGTGTCATTGTAGTCTGCGAGGTCAAAGGAGACCAGTGGACTGAGGGCGATTTTGTTGACGATGTCTTTTTCCATGGGCGAATCAGCGATTAAGATAGGCAATTGCTGCTGGAATGAGAAACGATTGGGGCGGGGTTTTGGTTTTTTTGTTTTTTGGGGAGGGGGGATCCGTGCTGCTGTCAAGCAAGTCTATTGCTGGCCCGCCCTCCCCTCTTGCATTTCCCTCGGTGATCAATAGCCGATACCGCCGAATAGGAGGTTTGGAAAATGGTGCAGTGATCAAAAGTTTAGCGCCGAGGCAAACGTTGTTTAGGTGCAAAATGGGCCTGTATTAGGAGTTGCAAGGGGGTGCCCTTCAACCCAAAGATGCATGCCCACAAATTATCGCGCGCCGTGCTCCAAAAAATCCGCCAAGGCTTCATGGTAGCTGCGACGGGAGTTTTCGGGCAATTGGAGATAGGTTTTGAAGGAATCAATTTGCTGGGGCGACATTCCGACACCTTCAAAAAATGGCTTTGCCGCTGGCCATGAGCTTTCGGAAAAATGCTGCCAGGAAAAGTGGAAGGAAAAAGCCATGGCATCACGGATGCCTTCATAATCCTCAGTTTGTTTGAATTCTTGCATCGTTGCAATCATGCTGCGCAAGGTAGTGGGCTGGCCCGCAAGCATGTTGTCGTAAACCAACATCGAGAGCATCGTGGTGCGCAGTATCTCGATGTCCATGCTGTCGAGTTGGCCGCAATCTCGCAGCGCAGCAGCGTCTGCAACAGAAATATCGTGGGGCTGGCCACTCAGTACAAAGTGCTTGGGCTCATCCAAGACAGCATCACAGTCGATGACATGGGGCGTACAGCACGCGCAGGCGATGCTGAAAAAGAGCGTTGACAGCAGAAAAAAATACGCAACTGCTGCATGGAAATGGATGATTGTGCGTGACTGGACTAAACGCTTCATTCTGATCATTGGCAACGGATCGGCCATTTCCCCAGGCTCACCCCGGCCACTCCCCCGTCTCAGCCTGCTTCCTCGCCATCTCCTCATAATCTGGCACCTCGGCAAACTTGAAATGCGGGTATTTGTCCTTGTACTCCTGCCGCACAAGTGCGAGCAGTTGCGCCTTGAGCCTGTCGATGTTGATGTTGGCACCGGCGGCGACAAAGACTGCGGGGGCATTTTCGCGGGCGATCCAGGTTTTCTCCAGTTGCTCGCGCTCCTCTGGCGCGAGGCGGTCGACCTTGTTGAAGACGACGATCGTGGGCTTTTGGTTGGCTTCGAGGCTGGCTAGGGTTTCGTTGACGACTTGGATTTGCTCCTCAAATCCAGGGTGGCTCAGGTCGACCACATGGAGCAGGGTGAAGC
>JANMIM010000959.1:0-2108 GCA_031375795.1 Bacteroidota bacterium | reverse complement strand
GTGTTGGGCTGTTCCTTGACGGTCAACGTGCAGATCGCCGAGCCTGCGGCGCTGGTCGCGACAGATTCCACGACGGGAGCGAGCTGCAACCCTGGCAGCGATGGCGAAATCTGGATTCTGAACGCGGCAGGCGGCACGCCTGGCTACCAATACAGCCTGAATGGTGGCCCTTTGCAGGTAGCCAACAGCTTCACCGGACTCAATGGCGGCAACTTCATCGTCACGGTGCAAGACCAAAACGGTTGTACACTCACGCTCAATCCCACGGTGGCCTCACCGGGCAATGTTGCGGGAACGGATTCGATCGTGAATCCATTGTGCAATGCCTCGACCGATGGCGAGATCTGGATCAATGGCACAAGCACTGCTCTGCCGATCCAATACAGCCTCAACGGCGGCACCTTCCAGGCTGGCGGCAACTTCACGGGCTTGGGCGGAGGCATCTATTCCATCGACATCAGGGATGCCTTGGGCTGCACGATCACCTTGAGCGTCCAGCTCAACTCTCCGACGCCCGTCGAGGCATTTGACTCGACGCTGGCCGTGGGTTGCAATGGCGGCACCAATGGCGAGATCTTTGTCGTCGGTGTGTCGGGCGGTACCCCCGGCTACCAATACAGCATCAACGGTGGTGCATTGCAGGCCTCCAATGACTTCCCTGGATTGGCTGCCAACACTTACCAAATCATGGTCGAGGATGCAAACGGCTGCACGGTGACCTTGTCGGTGGTGGTGAATGAACCACAGCCGCTCACGCTCACCGACACCATGCAGCAGGCGAGCTGCGGCAATGCCGACGGTTCCGCTACGGTCACGGCTGCGGGCGGCACCGCACCCTACACATTTCTATGGAGTGACGGACAGACCACGGCCACAGCCATCAACCTGCTGGCTGGCAGCTATACTGTCACCGTCACCGACGCCAATGGTTGCCAGCAATCGAGCACGATTGCGGTCACCAACATCGGCGCGGCGACGCTCAGCGTCGCTGTGACCAACAATGTCTCCTGCAACGGCGCCAACGATGGTGGTGCCCTCGCCACCATCGCGGGCGGCACTGGCCCTTTCCAATACGCATGGAACACACCTGTACCTCAGACCACCAACAACCTCACGGGAGTCGGTGCAGGTACATGGACCGTCTCGGTCACCGATGCCTTGGGTTGCATTGTCATCGACAGCGTCACGATCACCGAGCCGCCGATCTTGTCACAAGTACCAGATTCGATACCACCGCAATGCTTTGGGGCTACAAACGGCTCTGTAGGGACGACGGTCACTGGCGGCACGCCGACCTATTCCTACCTCTGGGAAACAGGTGACTCCGTGCGCACGATTGCTGGAATTGGGGCTGGCACTTACATGGTCACCATCACTGACGCCAATGGCTGCACATTGTCGGATACGATATCGATCAGCAATCCTTTGCAGGTGACAGCTGATTTTCTCGCCACGCCTACCATGCCGGCAACCTTGCAACTCCCCAATGGAAGCACGACGTCGTTCATCAACATGAGCCAAAACGCAGCGACTTACCTCTGGAATTTTGGAGATGGCAACACGAGCACCGACGTGGATCCATCGCATGTGTATGGCGCCGTGGGTGAATACTGCGTGAGCTTGGTCGCGCGTGACAGTGCCGGATGTACAGACACGCTGCAAGTCTGCAACTACACCGTCCTCCTGCAGGATTTGGAGATTCCCAATACGTTTACCCCCAACGGCGACGGCAGGAATGACTTTTTCCAGATACTCGGCATTGAGAACTTCCCCAACAACCGTCTCACCGTGCTCAACCGCTGGGGCAATGTGGTGTATGAAAAGGAACAGTATTTCAACACCTGGCAAGGAAACAATTACAAGAACGGTGATCCATTGCCGGATGGGGCGTATTTCTTCATCTTCAAGACCGGCGTGGCCGACCGCGAAGAGATCATGGGTGATGTAGTCATCTTCCGTCAGGTCATCAATGCCCGGAGAGGCGTAGTAATGGACCATGCCGTCAGGAGTCACTGACATCCCGAGGGTCCACCAGCCGGTCTGCGTAATCTGAGGACCGCGGGTTTCTCCGCCGCTACGGTTCGCACGGATTCTAAAGTAAGCGTAGT
>JANMIM010001001.1:0-9534 GCA_031375795.1 Bacteroidota bacterium | reverse complement strand
CAGCTCAGAGGACGCTGGACGGTGGAGGTGGCCGCCGAAAACGGCGAGGTACTGGATGTGGTGGAATTTCAAGTGAATTGACCCTGGAACAGCATCCCCAGCAAGCAAAGCAATATTGACCGTTGCAAGCAAAAGGTCGCTCCAACACGGGGCGGCCTTTTGTTTTGGGGCCGAACTATCAGGAGCCGCGTGCCTTGCAGCTGGTCCTCACGCGCTTGCGGATCGTCTTTCCATTCTTGATCTCCAGCATCGTCAACCAGTTTTGATAGGCATCATATTGCGGATACTGGAACTCGTAGAAGTCTTGCCTGTAAGCCACGGTGTCGGCGACCACGGCGGGGTCTTCGGCTGGGATCCGGTATCGCTCCAAGCGATCGGCCAAGTATCCCAGCGAGTCAAAATGCTGGCGGATGTCGGATTCCCATGCCAAATCCTCCCCAAAATGCACCTCCAAGGTATGCCTGCCTTGGTTGTCGAGCACATATTCGGTTTTTTCCAGCGGTCGGTTGCTGGCATCGACGCGCTTGAACTGGGTGAGCCGGTCCTTGGAGTCGTAGTAGCAGAGGGTCTTGATCCCACTTGCCTCGACGCTGCTGTCGAGGTGCCCGTAGGCATACCAGGCCGTGTTGTTCAAGGCCCCATCAAACTTGGTGATCACTTGGTGGCGGTCATAGTCGGCATACACATATTCCATCGTCTTCACGCTGAATTTCCTTGTATCGCTTTCGTCGCGCAAATACTCGATTTCCTTGACGGTAAGCAGACGAGATTGTGCATCGTAGGCATATTGGCAACGCTTCTTGAGCCGCTTCTGGCCATTGAAAAATTGCGTCTCGGCGATCAGGCCATTGGGGAAATAGGTGGTGACGGTGTGCCCGAATTTTTGCCCGTTGGGTTCCCCGTTTTGCGAATCGATCAGCTGCCCATGGTCATTGTATTCATATTCCAAGAGCTGCTCATACCTGCCCGAATAAGAAATGCGCAACTGGGTGAGTTGTCCGGAACCGTTGAACGCCCACTCGGTGGTCTGTACGGGGTGGAAGCCATAGGTTTCGTGGCCTCCGATATCCGTCTCCAAGATCACCTCGCGCCATTTGTCGCAAGGCTCGCCCTTGAATCCCAAGGCGCTGCGCTTGTCGGGTTCAGGATTCCCTCGCCACTCCACCGGCTCCTCCTTGCAGGCAACAGAAAACGCCAAGCAGCAGACGCAGCCCACCAACAAATGAAAATTTCGATCAAAAAAGCCCATCCTCTTGTGCATCGCCCGATTTTTCAATGCTTAATAATAGGAAAATTTCGGGGAAGAAACTCAAAAACGAGCCCGCATTTGACACGAGATGTCAAGGGCCGAATGCATCTTTGAATTGAAAGGAATCGGCAGACGGAGCGATGACTTTTCCAGAAGTCGTCGCTCCCCCCAGAAAATCCGCACCCGTGGGACCGCCAAATCGGTGGCCTGATACACAAGACGGCTGTCCCAAGGGGCAGCCGTTTTTGCGTCTGGCATCCAGCCCGATGGCCTTGAACATTCACCCGAAATCTGTTAATTTTGCACAAAAGCAACTGCATGGTCATCGCCAACCCTATCTATGATGTCGTCTTCAAATTCCTCTTGGAAAATGACCGCGTGGCCAAGTTTTTCATCGGGACATTGCTGGAGGAGACCGTGGAAGAGGTCGTCGTGAGGCCGCAAGAGTATGTGTACAAGGATGAAAAAGGCATCGGCTTTGCCGTTTTCAGGCTGGATTTCATCGCGACGATCAAGACGACCGCTGGCGAACGCAAAAAGGTGCTTGTGGAGATCCAAAAGGCTCGCAATCCACTCGATCTGATGCGGTTTCGCAACTACCTCGGCGAGCAATACAAGAAGCAGGACGAGATCGATGGAGAATTGGTCGTGCTGCCCATCGTCACGATCTACATCTTGGGCTTCAAGCTGGACGAGATCGAAACCTGCGTCGTAAAGGTGAATCGGCAATACTTGGATTTGCTCACGCATGAGGTGATCGAGCGCAAAAGCAGTTTCATCGAGAAGCTATCGCACGATTGTTTTGTGGTGCAGGTCAAGCGCATCGAACCAAGGTTTCAAACGCGGTTGGAGAAAATGCTGAGTGTGTTTGAACAGAAATATTTTGTGGACGAATACGGCACACTCAAGGAATACAACCATGCCACCGACGACGAGGATATCCGTTTGATGCTGGAGCGGCTCCATTATTTCGGAACGGAACCCTCTCAAAAGAAGAAGATCGAGGACGAGCAAGAGGCGCTGCGGGTGCTAGATGTCTGGTTCAAGGACCTGTACAAGAAAATCGATCTCAAGGACAAAGTCATCGAGGAAATGGAAGGGGAACTGGAGGAAAAGGACAAGGCAATAGAGGAGAAGGACAAGGCACTTGAGGAGAAGGAAAAGGCACTTGAGGAGAAGGCGAAGTTGATCGAGGAAAACGCGAGGCTGATCGAGGAGCTCAGGCGCAAGCTGGGTGAGCAATAGCCCAGTCGCATGGCTTTGACATCCAATCCTCTTGCAATCAGAAACGCAACAACCCGCATACGCGGCGCATTTCCAAATCTGCAATCAGTAGGTCATACACCCTGCGCAGGCGCATCACCTGCGCACGTTGCAGTTCGGTGCGGGCCGCAACGACATCGGTGGTCGTACCACGTTCAAGGGCAAGGCGCGCCTCTGCAATGCTGAGTTTTTGCTGGGCGAGCTGCAGCATGGCGTCTTGCGATTTCAGGGTTTGCTCGGCGCCCGTGAGCGCGATGGTGGCGCGCTCGAAATCCAAGGTCGTCTGTGCCTGCGAGGCCTCGCGTGCAAGTGCATCTGCGTAGGCGTCGATGCCCAGGCGCTGCACACGCTGCTGCCGAACGAAGCCCTCGGTCAATGGCACGGTGAGGTTCAGCCCGATGTAGCTCGTCGGAAACCACTTGGAACCCTTCCAAATGTCAAAGTCATCGCTAAAATGGTTTGCCCCGAGGTAGCCGTTGATGCTCAAGTCGGGCTTGAAGCCAGCCTTCTCATTGGCTTGCAGTTGCAGGGCTTGCTGGGCTTGGATGTCCTTGATGCGGGTTTCGGGGGACAATGCCGGACCGGGTATTCCCGCCGATTGGCTCCTCGAATCCAGTAGGTCTTGCAGCGTCTCTGCGGTGCGCAAGACCGCGCCATTGTCGGCACCGATGCCCATCTGGTAGGCGAGCACCGCACGCCAGTCCTCTGCGTTGCGGCGAACGTCTGCAAGCCGCAGGGCCGTCGTGGCGCTGTCGATTTGGGCGGTTTGCACATCGAGCTCCAAAGCCCGGCCTTCCAGCACACGCGCACGCAGGTCACGCAGCCGCTGGCTCACCAAGGCACTGTCTGCCTCCACGCCGGCCTGTTCGGTCTCCGCGACCAGCAAGCCGTAGTAAGACCGCACAACTTCGACGACGATCGCCTCGGCGGTCTGCTCCTTTTGCGCATCCAAGAGCTTGCCGTTCAGGATCGTCAGCTCACGGGTGCCTTTGATGCTGGGATCGTAGATCGTTTGCCGCAAATTCAAGCCCGCACCGTTTGCCCATTTCGTCCCAAACTGCACCGCCACGGTTTCGTCGCCCGATCCACCGGTGAGGGCGCCGATCGGTACAATGTTGGTCGCCAAGATCGCATTGTAGCGCAAGTCGGCCTGTGCATTGATTTGAGGAATGTAGCGCAGCTGATTGGCCTTCAAGTCCTTTTCGATTCCAAGGCTCCTGTGCTCCAGCGCCTTCATCTCCAGCCTAGCCGCCAGGGCCTTGCGCACCGCGACATCGAGGCTGATCGGCTCCACAGATTGCGCCTTCAAGCCCAGGAATCCCCCAGTCAAAAGGCCCAAAAGGCAGACCAAGTGCATTTTGTTGTTCATTTTCATGCTCTAAACACGGCTGCAGGTTCCAAACGATTGATGCGACGCACGGCAAAGATGGCGCCTCCCAAGGAGATGAGCATCGTGGTCATAAAGATGCCCAAGACGGTGTACCACGGGAAATAAAAAACCAATCCAGTGCCCCGCGAGCCTTGCCGAAAACCTTCCAAGAAGCCATAGGCGACCAGGAATCCGACCGTTGCAAATATGAAGGCCTGCATCAAGATGAGTCCGCGCACATAGCCACCGCTCGCGCCGATGGCCTTGAGCGTGCCGTAGTCGCGGATGCGGTCGAGCGCCGCCGAATACATGGTGAGGCCGATGATGAAAAAGCCGGAGATCAGGGCAAATAGGATCAATGTACCGGTGCTGATGCCGATGCCCGAGTTGCTCAGGGTATCGTTGATGGTGGATTGGGCGAGGTCTTTGCGCAACCAAGCACGGGATTGCGTGAAGCTTTGGTTGATGCGGTCGCGCACGACGGCGGGATCCACGCCAGGCTCCACGACGACGATCACGGCATTGATGGTGTTGGAGGGGAGGCCGCTGTAGAAGCGGGCCCGATCGGTGGTCGTGTACAGGAGGGAGCCTGCAAATCCACGCAAATTGTTGGTGGTTGCGCCAAAAATGGCCCTTTTCCCGTTGATTTCAAATTCCAAGCCGACGTCTGAGGATCCCCCAAACAGGTTGCGGTCAAAAAAATCGCCACTCACATTTGCCTCACGAAGCAGATTGTCCCGGCTGCCTTGCAGGATGTCCTTGGCGGCAGGCCCAGCCAGCAGGTCGGGTGCGTCGGAGCCCAATATCTCGACCGTGGCGGTGGTGCCATCTGGAAAGGTAGCCATGGCTGGAGCGATGATCATCGGCGAAGTCTTGGCGACGCCGGGTATGCTGCGCACCTCGGAAACCAATCGGCTGTCCAGAGTTCCCAGTGCGTTTCCATTGATGGCGCGTGCATCGACGACCAATATGTCGGCGTTCACATTGCCCACCATGGCAGACATGAGGCCGGTGAGAAACGTGAATATGCCGATCTGCTGACCGATCAAAAACGTGCTGATCACGATGCCGATGGTCACGCCAATGCTCTTGGCCTTGTCGTAGCGGATAAATCTCAGCGATGTGCTCAGCATTCCCATGGGTGCATCAATTTTGGGGCTTGCTACCGAGGGTAATCTTGCATTCGACGCGGCTGTTGTACAGGAGTGGCTCACCGCTGTCGATGAGCACATGCACCTCGCGCACGCGACGGTCTTCCATCTCGCCAGCCAATTCAGAAAACAACGACTTGCGCTTGAGGAAGTCGGCCGCATAGATCACGTGCCCCTTGGCCAACTCGCGGTTGCTGCCCATCTCGAGGATGGTCGCGGCTTGGTTGGGCTGCACCTGGGAGGCATACATCTCGTCGATCTCGGTGCGCACGATGCTCTTGCCGGTCGGGGCAAAGTCGGCAAATGAGACCTGGCTACTTACAAAGCTCCCTGGAAGGGCTTTGACGGTGAGCAGCCTCCCATCGAGGGGTGCCCGCACGATCTTGAATTGCAATTGTTGTGCGAGGACCATGATGTCGCCCTCGAGTTCGCGCAGCTGGGCACGGTCGGTCTCGATGACGGTGATCCATCGTGCAATCGTATTTTCTTGCAACGTCTGCTCGTTGCGCTGATCGGTGAGGTTTTGGCCGATCTCGGCACCTGAGCGCACGAGGCTCTCGGTGCGCGTGAGGTTGGATTTCTGGTTGGCGAGGCGTATTTGGGCATCGACGAGTGATTTTTCGTCGGTGCGGATGCGGGCGGCCTGCGTGGTGATGCGACGCCGGGCCTGGTCGATCTGGGCATCGAGCAGCCGGTGGTCGAGCTCAAGCAGGGTGTCGCCGGTCTTGACGAGCTGTCCCTCACGCACATAGACCTTGGTGACGATGCCCGCCTCGCTGGCTGCGAGCGGAATGATCTCACCCTCGGGCTCCACGCGACCGATCCCCGAGACCTCTGAGATGTTGGGGTCTGGCTTCGCGGCGGCAGCAGTTGCGGGCGATGCGGGCGAGCCCGGCTTGGCTTCGGGTTCCTTGCTGCCACATGCCACGAGCAGGCTCAGCATCAGGAGCAAGCCCATTGTTTTCATTGTCCTATCCATGCACATCATACGATTCGTTGGGGGGAGTGTCAGAAACCCGGCCTTCATTTACATACACAATGCGGTCTGCATACTCGCGCAGGCGCATGTCGTGCGTGACGACAGCGAGGCCGATGCCTTCGTTGCTGAGTTTTTTCAATTCTGTCATCACTTTTTTCATGCTCTCCACATCCAGGCTCGCTGTGGGTTCGTCGCAGAGCATGAGCTTGGGGCGTGTGACAAGTGCCCTGGCGATGGCGATGCGCTGTTGCTGCCCGCCGCTCAATGCCTTGGGAAGCTGCTTGCGCCGGTCGGTCATGCCGACTTTGGCGATGGCGTCTGCGACGCGCTCGCGGGCCTCCTTGCGGGGCACGCCCTGCAACTCCAGCGGCAGCATCACATTTTGCTCTGCGGTGAGCGGCATGATGAGGTTAAAGCCTTGAAATACAAACCCGATCGTTTCCAAGCGCAAGGTGGCGAGCCTCTTTTCCTGGATGTCATTCACCTTTTTGCCAGACACCCAGACCTCACCCTCGGTCGGGTAAATCACGCATCCCAGCAGGGACAGCAAGGTGGTCTTGCCCGAACCCGATGGCCCGATGATCAAGGTCAGCTCGTTGGAGTACAGCTGGAAATCAGCGGGCTCCAGGGCGGTAATGATTTGATCACCCGTCTTGTAACGTTTGGATGCACCTTTTAATTCAGCTACGGGAGCGCGCATTTCGATAGATTCAAACCTAGGCAAGTTGGACCTAGATAGGGGTAAACCATCGAATCGTGCTTTTGGTTCATGAATCTTGCCAAACTTTTTTGATATACCCAGCTTGGCGCTGGATATTCGATCGCTTATCTTGGCACATGCATCGCCATCGCCTTCCTGAAATCAATGGCCACGAGGCTCATTTTGAACCCAATTACACACTGCGGTATGCAGCAGCTTGGGTGGCCGGCATCGTGGCACTGGTGTTTTTGGTGATCGACCTTTGGAAGCCACATAGTTTGGAAGTCGCCGGCTTGGAGACCAATTTGATTTCGGTGATCATTCGCGGAGGCACGCCTTTGGTGCTCGGGGGTGCGATGATGTACCTGCGTGGCCAATACTTGGTCTTGGATCGCCGCAATGGGCAGATCTTGAGGGCCAATGGGTTCTCGGGGCATGTATTTTCATGGGAAACCGTCGGGGAGTTTGATCCGACGGGAACGATGCGTTTTCAATATTGTCAGGCAGAATTGCAGGCACTGTGTGTGATGACCTACCAGGTCCCGGCGGGTACTGAGTGGGTGCTGCTGCATGTCTACACCGACCAGGCCGTGGCGCGGGAGTCTGCCCGATGCTTGCGCCAATGGGAATCACGCCTGTCGGTGACTGAAATAGAGGATCAATCGGCATTGCAGACCGCTCGCGGCACCAAACCTTTGGTCGATTGAGGACGTTTGCGAGCCAATAGTGGGCATTTGGCATCATGGATTGGCCTGGATTTGGAAGCATTTTTCATGATACAAACTATTCATATTCAAACGAATAAGTACAAATTATGTGCCCTTGATGTGTAATCCATTCCGAAAATCGAATTGAGATTTGCCTAGGAGCCGTCTACTTTTGAATAAATTCTTAAAACAGAAATGAAACTCCTGCAATTTTTCAAAACACACTTGCTCTTCTTGTTTCTCTTGTTTACCACCGGCGGCCTCTTTGCCCAAGTCCAATTGAACGTAACGATGTCGTCGACGCCGGCTTGCAGCCTCGACGGCAGCGCGACCGTCACGGTGGCCAACGGCACACCGCCCTATACCTATTATTGGTATCAACCCAACATGAACGTGACCTTTGTGAGCAACGCTGCGACCAATACCCTGACGGGAATACCTGGCGGCTACTACACTTGCTATGTCACCGATGCTGCGCAATGGTGGGGATATGCGCAGACAACGGTCGGCTCACCGTTCACCATTGCAGTCTCCGCGACCGATGACCAATGCAGCACAGCGATTGGCACGGCCACTGCGAGTGTGGTGGCAGGTGGCACGCCGCCATTTACCTATGTCTGGAACAACGGCATGACCGGCTCCACGATCACGGGCCTGTACCAGGGCTCCTATGAAGTGACCGTCACCGACGCAAACGGCTGTTTCGTGGCATCCAACCAAGACTCGATGTACACAGCGTTTGTCAACAATGGCTCGCCGATCACATTCAACGTCAACAATGTCGGTAGCACCTGCAACAATGGCTCCGCATCGGTGGTCAACTTGGCCGGCGGCACCGCGCCCTACACTTATGTATGGGCCACCGCGCCACCGCAATTTGGCACCACAGCGACCAACCTGCCCGGCAACGGCTGGGGCATGGTCTCGGTGACCGATGCCGCTGGCTGCATGACTGCCAACTGGTACTACACCAACCAACTGCCCAACGGGGTCTTCACAAACACCTCAAGCACGCCAGAAACTTGCATCCAAGCCAATGGCACCGTGACTGTCACCGCATCGGGTGGCGCGGCTCCCTATACCTATCTTTGGTCCAACGGCAGCTCCACCCAGTCGGTCACCGGGCTCTCATACGGCGGCTATTGGGTGACCGTGACCGATGCCAATGGTTGCCCTAATGTGAACTATGCGCACGTGGGCCGCACAGATCCACTCACGCTCACGATGACTGGCACCAATCCAAATTGCCTCAATACCACAGGTGTCGTGAGCGTATCGGTGGCGGGTGGAGCGGCTCCCTACAGTTACACGTGGAGCAACGGCGCCACCACGGCATCGTTGTCGGGTGTCGGCATGGGCTACTACGGTGTCACCGTGACCGATGCAAACGGTTGCTATGACCATGCCTGGGTGCAGCTGCAGCTGCCCGCAATCTGCTATGGAGAACTGTCTGGCTTTGTGTTGGGGGATGTGAATGCCAATTGCGTCCACGACGTCACCGACTTTCCCTTTGCCGGTCAATTGATCAACCTTGGGACCGCCTTTGCTTGGACCGACAACACGGGCTATTACGAAGCAACGGTCATGCCGGGCAATTACACCATTTCCCAACCGACGCCTCCGCAGTTTTTTGCCCAAAACTGCCCTGTCGCCCCCGGCACACACACTGTCAACAACTTGGCCCCACAGCAGGTGGTCGGCAACCTCGACTTCTTCAATGTCGCCAACACCGTCGTCAACGACTTGCGAATCTGGGTCTATGCAGAACCTGCGCGCCCCACAGCCTTGCAGGATGTGTGGATCCACTGGCGCAACGATGGCTCCACCATGCAAAATGCAGTGATCAACTACGTTCACGATCCGCTCATGTCACTCTTCACGGCACCAGGCATGAGTGGCTACAACCTGGCGACGCGCACGGTCACCTTCAACCTGGGCCCTGTGTATCCTGGACAACAGGGCGTTGTGCAATGCAATTTTT
Organism: Bacteroidota bacterium; assembly: GCA_031375795.1. Taxonomy (GTDB): domain Bacteria; phylum Bacteroidota; class Bacteroidia; order J057; family JADKCL01; genus JADKCL01. The sequence continues at coordinate 135 of JANMIM010001001.1, read as the reverse complement.
CAATCCCCAACACCACGCCACTGGGGACCCCCTATATCATGTCTGCCCAAATCTTGCCGATCGCCGGTGACGCAACGCCTGGCAACAATGCATGGATCCAAGACGGCATGGTGGTCGCCTCCTATGACCCCAACG
>JANMIM010000915.1:0-4576 GCA_031375795.1 Bacteroidota bacterium | reverse complement strand
GCACGATGATGCTTGCGCCGCCGGCCCGCTGCCTGATGATGGGCTTGATCACGTCGGTGATGCGCAGGTTGTTCATGGTGTCGCCTGCAATGCTCGCCTCACAATCCGTGCGGGTGTCGTTGTAAGGCTCGCCCGAGGGGTCATGGATTTCAAAGCCCAGCTCGGCAAATTTTTCCCACAACCGCTGCAGGTTGCGGCCGATCGAGTTCTTCTCGGTGAGGCGGGCGGCCTTTTTCTCAATCTCAAAGGCTTGGTTCATGATAAAAAACAAATCCTGTGCGATGTTCATAGTCGATGTATTCTAATGGATGATCTTGCGGGTTTTGGGAATGCAAAACGGGCGTAGAAGTGGCAAAAGCTCCCACTGCGAAGATAAGAGAGTTTCATGGATTGTGTCATCAGCGACCATGCTTGATCACATAAAATATGAGGGATCCAACCAAACTCAGCACGATCGACACAACGATCATGATGATGGAATTCGTTCCATTCCCCGCACCGAGGCCGGTGAGTTGCGGCATCGGTTGCGTCCCAGTCCTGCCTCCTTGATCGGCCATCAAGAATGCAAATGTCAGCTCCAGATCCTGGAGCAATTGCTTCGCTTGCTGGGATATTTTCAAGCTCTGAAAGGCCCTGTAAACGGCTTGAATGCGGGCGATTTTCTGTTTGGCGCCGGCATTGTTGGTGATGGGGTTGAAGTTGGCGACGACGAGCCTTGCAAGCGCCACGGCGTATGCGTCTCGCCATTGCTGAAAGCGGTCTGGAATGCGGTTCAGCATCGCACATATTTCCGTGCTGCCACAGGTTGTCATGATCCGCTGCCGCGATTCCGGATTCCCTGCGGCTTCCTGCATCTGGCCCGTCAAGGAATCGAGCAGACGCAAGGAATCCTGCCAAAGTGGCGCGTCGTCGTCGAGCTGAAATGGCTGCATAAGGTTCAGGACCATGCCGAATTCCTGCAGTTTCTGATCTGACAATGCCTTGCGCAAGACCTGTGAGAAAGCTGCCACCATCAACGGCAGCACCAAGGCCCGCAACGATGGCTGTGAATGCAATTGTTCCAACTCCGCCTTGAGCATGCCCGAGAGCTTGTGATCCCGCAGCAAGATCCGCATGCCAGGAAGCTGCCTGATTTTCCAATGGTCCTCTCGCAAAATGGGATCCTCCAATTGTTCCAAGATTGCAATCGCTTCAGACTTGCTGAGTTCGACGTCTTGCCAAACAAGCTTCTCATCCGTCGAAAGCTCAAAGTCGGCGAGCAACTTCTGCTTGGCCTCCGCGAGTACCGCAAGATTCACTTCCGCCGGCGAACTGACATTGAGCTTCAAAAAATCGTATGGATCGATGTATTTCATATTGGATCAATTGTGGCCACAAAATTACGTCTCGGCAAGAATTTCGTCCTCCCTTTTTGATACCGATTTTCTGCGTAGAGAAATCGTCTGCCCATGGATGCCATCCATTACCATCCCCATTTCAAAACCTTGCCGTCAAAGACCAAACGATTCATATCATGACCGTCGGGTAGACGCGACATACTCTTGAAGATCATCGGTGCCTTGCGAGGGTGTTTTTCGTCATAGATGTCTGGGTGACTTCCGACGAAATCGACGTCCTTGGCAAATCCGGGAAGTATGTGCTGATCCAATTCCCCAAGCGATGCAACCCAATTTTTGCCGGTGTAAACGCGGAAGTAATAGGTTTGCAGGGCAAGGTCGATCTGGATGGTGTCTCCCTTGCTGCGCAAATAGACCGCATGCACCAACTCGTGGCCGTCAGCTTCCTCGACCATGAGCACGATGTCCTTGTTGCTGCGGTTTTGGATCACGAGTTTTTGGGGATGAAAGAGCTGTGGAAAGGTATGGGATCCATAGACAGCTTCACCATTCTCGGGGCGATCGGCCGAGCCTTTGCGGTCCACTTGAGGGCCAGTCTTCAGCAACCAAAGCCGGTCATACAGGCGCCCTGCACTGTTGCCGCGTCCTTGCGTTTCATTGCGTAGTCGCTGAAACCCATAGGGATCGTAATTGAGGTCGGGCATCTTGAAGGGCATGTCACGGATGCTGCCGCCTGACCGACCACCGCCACCCCCGAGCCGGGTCAGGGCGAGCAAGGCCACCAATATGCACGCCACGACCGACAACGCAGTCGCAAGCCCACGCCCACTGCCCTCGGGCTGCTGCGACGGATCAATCGTGACGGGAGGAATGTTCCCGAGCTGGGCATGGATGTCATCAAACGCAGCCTTGCGATCCAAGTTGATTGCAAGCACACGCATTCGTTCGATGATGGGCCGCAGAGCATTGTTGGTGCGGCCGGTCAATCGCAGCGGGCGAATGGCCTTGACGGCCTTCCAGGCGACATCGAGCATCTTGGTCGCCTCATGGTAGTCCCAGGCCAAGTGGACCAATGCAGTCGCGTATTCGTCACAAATACGACTGAGGCGTTCCGGCAAATGATTCAGGATTTCGCAGACCGTTGCATTGGCGTATTCTTCAAACTTGGCAGCGGCAACCATGGTCTCAAGCCCCTGGGTCGCTGCTTTCATCTCGGCTGCCTGCAAATTCGCCCATTGCAAGACGCCTTTCCAGACCTCGGCGACATCCTCCAAATGCGCCTCCCTTACCAGTGCCAATGCCTGCTTGCTGTCTTGCGGTTGCTGCCGATCGATTGCCGACCGCAGCGCGTCTGAAATCGCGGGAATCCAATAGGGCTCGACCAAGTCATAACAACCCTTGGTCAGTCGCAAGCCCAGCATCTCCATTCCGAGGGTGGGCATGATGCGCCCCTCGCGCAAGAAACTGATCACAGCTGTGCTCTGCCTGATACGCCAATAGTGGAGCCGCAGAGAGCCATCCTCCATTTGATCCGCCAGCGCCAATGCCTGCGAAAGTCCGATTTCCTCCCCCTGCCAAGCCAGCATGCCATTCTCAGCCAGCTGGAAGTTGGCGAGCAGTTTTTTGCGGGCATGGTAGAGCATGGGGCGATCGACCTCCACCGGTGCGTGGACCTGCAGTCCCAGTAGCTCGTATGGATCGATGTATTTCAATGCAGCACGCTTGCTAGGAGTTATGCCTCATGATCATCAGCAAGATTCGTATGATGATCAGCACCGCAAAGACGCCGGCACCAACACCGCCGGCCAACTTGGCTCCGCTCATCGCCTCGTCATCCTTGGCAGTGATACCCGTCTCGTCCTTGAGCTTTTGCTGCAAGTTTCGCATCTTGGCAGCCACGGGTTCCGAAGTCGCAATCTTGGTGGCCGCCACCGCAATGAGGTAGGCTGTCTCGGATTCGGCCTGCCACTTGACCAAGGTCGAAGCCCAGTTCCCTAAGGTGATGGCATACTGGTCACGAAATGCCTGGCAACTTGCTGGCATGGTATTGAGTACCCCCAGCATCGTGGTTTGAAAATACTTGCGGGAATCAACGACCACGGGCCTGCTTTGAGAATCGGCCAAGATCTTCTCCAACTGTTGCTGCAGCCCCTCGAAATAGGCCTTGGCTTGCACGATGGCCTTGGACTCGGCTGCAGAATCCAGCAAATGGAGGTTCCGCAGCAAGGCCATGGCTTCACCCCACCTTTTGGTTTCCAAGGCCTTGCCCAGCAGCGCATCGACCTTGATCGCCGCCCAGTTGCTGGCAAAGGGGATGAGGCCCGAGGGTGCGTTTTGGCGTGGGAATTGGATGGCTTGGATCTTGGCGGCTTGGTTGCTTTCCAAGAAATCCAGCAAGCCGGGTATGCTGCGCATCTCCCAAAAGTAACTGCGGGCAGAGGCATCTCCCATGGCCATCGACAGTTGCTGTGCATCTGTCTTGGCGATCTTTTTCCCGTCGACCTCGATGTCGTCGGTGGGTGATTGCGAGATCTTGGCCGCCAAGCTCGCCAATGCGCTGGCGACCATTTCATCGGTGGCATCGTGGGGGCCTGAAACCTGAAGCCCAAGCAGCTTGTAGGGATCTATGTAGTTCATGATCAAATGAGTTGTTGCTATCAAAGCTAACCATCCATTTTGAATTCCACAAATCCAGACGCCTTGGTTTTAGTCCAGACCGTGCTCCTTCCTTACCCCTGCAATGTTCTCCCGCAACATGGTCAGCGCCAACTCGATCGTGTGCAAATGCGAGCGGAAGGAGAGGCAAGCCAAGCGCAGGTAAAAGATGCCGTCGATCTTGGTGGAGGTGAGGAATACACGCCCGTCTTCGTGCAGCCGTTTCACGAGCAATTCGTTGAATTCATTGGCGTCGCCGTCCTCGGGCACGTAGCGGTAAAGCACGACGCTCAAGTCTGGATAGGGGCCGCGCTCCATGTGGGGAATGGTCGTCAATTGATCCCAAAAGTAGCGGGCGAGCCAGAGCTTCTCGGCGATGCAGGCCCTGAAGGCTGCTACGCCGTGGACCTTGAGCGGCAACCACATGCGCAAGCCGCGGAAGTGCCGCGTGAGTTCGGGGCTCAGGTCGGCCGGGCTGCTCTCGTCGGTGTAGCTGAGGGCGTCTTGGAGGTAATTGGCGGTGTAATAATGGGAGGCGGCGAGGCGCTTGCCGTCCTTCACAAGGGCGGCGCCCGTGCCGTAGG
>JANMIM010000887.1:0-3522 GCA_031375795.1 Bacteroidota bacterium | reverse complement strand
GAGTTCTTTTTCTTTCTCCGCGTCCATAATCTTAATCGATCAAAAAAGTTCTACAATTGGTGACTTTACATTCAAGGGGAGCTCGGGAAACGAAGTTACCACATAAAACGATGGTGGAGATCCAGGAATCAAAACAAATGTCAGCCTTGCAAGTGGAGACTCAATCGGCCCCATTGAAACCCGATCCCCGCCCAATCCAAAATTCCGATTTCTATAACAATCTCCAACCATCTCACCTGCATTCACAACTACTTTGTGATTTCCGTTTTCTGCCAAACTGCTTCGAACCTGTTCCCAATTTTGAATAAGGTACCTATTTATTGTCCGGTTGATTTTTGCAGTGCTAAACCATCTACTTGAGTTGCTTTCCGGGCCAGCCCATGGGGCATCCCCATGAATGCGCCCTTCAATCGTCTGCACGCCGTTTGGATTGCCATTTGCATCCAATTGTCTTTCAAGCGGTAAAGCAGGGTTATGCCTTCCATTTCCACCATTGCCTATCGTATGTGCATCAGCATTCAATAAATCATTTTGAACAATATCGAATGGCCCAGGACTTTCTCCCAAGCCTTCATATCTAGCAATGATTCGTCGGCACTTGATTTCTGCCTCCGCTGCTATAACCCTTGCCTTTGCATTTTCGAGACTCTCTCCAAATTTCTGCTTTGGACCGGTGTCCGTCGCCAACTCTGCGTCGGTTCTTTTGGTTGGATCATAAAGCTTGTGCTTAGCCATCCGTTCGGCAATGGCCTGTTTTCGCTGCGCCTTGGTGAGATTCTTGAATTTCTTGCCACCTAAATTCCTATTTTTCGTTCTGGTCGATTTCGTCGTAGTCTTTGTCTGCGCCTCTACCTTGACCTCTAAACTGGCTTTGGCTTTGGCCGCCGCCTTTGCCCGCGCGCCCTTGATCCCCTTGACAACCGAGAAGATTCCGATCGCCAAGAAACATGCACCCATTGTGAGGCGCTCGGTTCGCTCGAAGGTCTCCATTTTCTTGCCGTAGGCACGCTGGCCTACGATGCCCTCTATGAGGAAGGGGATGCCTGTGATGTCGAGTATACCGAGTAGCACAAGATCTTCGCCTTCCCAGAAGCTCGGCCCCTTGCCGTTGTCCTCAGTGTATTCACTGAAGCGGTTGTAGATGCCGAAACCGATGCCTGCTATCAAGCCTACGGCGGTACCGATGGCCACAGCCACAGGGCCGGTGACAAAAAACAGGGCCAGGAACACAATCAGCGACCCAATCAAGAAACTCCCGACAATCGTGATCACGATTACCTGGATCAAGGCCCACACGATCGCGCCAAACACATACCCAAGCTTGTCCTTGCACCACTTTTGCACCGACTCGGCGGTCTCGCTGAGCCAGCCGGTCACCGAATCGTAGGCCCCTGAAATCCAACTGCCTACACTTCGCATCACCCGCTTGGAGACGCCGGCACCGTCCTTGGCTTGCGCCTCAGCCTTCACGTTCCCATATTCGGTCGCCATCTCGGCAACCGCCTGGGTCATGTGGCCTGGCAACTCCGTGAGTAGGTTTTTGCCGCCTTGGAGACCGTCGTCGACCATGGTGTCGAGCTTGGCGGCACCGTCGGCGGACTGCTTTTCGACCTCGCCTTGGAAGGACAGGCAGGCATCTAAATTGCCGCTTAGCAGTTCGTCTGTGGCGCCGCTGGCGTCGGCTTGCGCCTTGGAATACAGGCCCTGCATGGCCTCCTGTGCGGAATTTGCGCCTTGGAGCAGGTGGTCATTGATGCCTTCGCCGAGGTGGGTCGCGCGGTCGGTTTCTTGCTGCACGGTTTTCTGCAAGCCTTCGCTGGTCTGGATGCCGAGGGCGTCCAATTCGGCGAGTGCGCTGCCTGACCATGCCTCGATCGACTGGCTCACGCTGGCGATGGCATTGGCCATCTCGGAGCCTCCTGCCGACTCCTCTGAAGCTGGATACTCCTGGTCGTCAGCAGCTTCCTCTAGTGCGGAAATCGCCGCATCGACATCGCCGTAAAAGGTCTCGTCGACTTGCTGCAAGAGGTGCTCGGATTGTTCCAGCACTTGGTTCAATTGCTGGTCCAGCACTGCAATCGCCTCGTTTTGCTGACCTTGAAGGGCTCTTAGGCCGTGTGCGCGCGTTTCTTGGACAGCTGCACTAGCCTTTGCGGCCATGGCCTCGAGTTTTCCGGTTGCGTTTTGGGCGAATTCCTGGGCGACGGATGCCTGCTTGGCGGACTCCGCATCCATTGCCTTGACAAATTCGGAGAAAGCTTCGTCTAGCTTGCTGGCAAAGCCTTGGGCTAGGTCGCGCGCCTGGCGGGCGACGTCCTTGCCATTTTTTCGGATCTTGTAGGCGGCGTCCTTGGCGATGTCGTTGAGCGCCTTGCGCTGCGCCTGCACGAGCTCGGGGTCGCCGACGAGCGTGACCGCGCCTGCGTGGGCGTAGGCTTGCTTGGCATCCAACTCGCTTTCGGCCAAGGCTCGTAGCGCTTGCTGCTCGCCCAGTTCCATCGCTGCCTGCTTGCGGGCCGTCACAAAGTCCCGCATTTCCGCGATTTGGGCGGCGCGTCCATCGGAATAACGCTGCTGCTCGGCGAGCGCAAATGTCTGGAGGGCAGTCTTTTGCGACTCCTTGGCTGCGTCGATGGAGGTGAGTTGTTGCTCGGCCCTCGCCTCCACCGAGACTCGTTGCTGGGCGTAGGCAGCGATGATTTGTTGTCTGGCAGCGGTCGCGGTGGCTGCCAAGCTGGTCTTGATGGCTGCTGCACGCTCGTGGAATGCCGCCAATCGCTGACCGGCCAGCTTTCGCACATCTGCAACAGGCGAGTCTCCACTGTCTTGCAGGCCCTCGGGCATCAGCGCGCCTTCATTGCCAGCGTGCACTGTCTCGGGGGCAAGGGCTGGAGGCTCGGCGATTGCAGTCGGATTTTCCATTCCCACAGCAGGTGTCGCCGGTGCCACGGTTGGGTTGGATGCAGGGTCTGCGAGGGGGATTTTCGCTTCGTCGGCGGCCTCCATGTGTTGCTCGGGCATCGCGCCTTCTGTATTTTCGAGCGCGGTTTCAGTCGCTGGGGGCGGATTTTCGATGCCAGAGGCACCCTTGCCTTGGCCCGATTTCGGTGCATTTTCCGCCTTCGCTTCCTGCTTTCCGTCCTTCGTCAGGCCATTCCCCGGTTCAGTCGGTGCCGATGTCGTTTGGCTGAACTCAGCGGCATCCACCTCGCCTCCTCGGGCCTCCAAGGAAGATTTTGCCAAATCATTTTCCTGCCCATAAGCCTCCTTTTCCAGAGGATCGCCGGGGCTGCTGACGGGCTTGTCGCCGCCACTCGTGACGCGGCCCTGCTTGTACTGCTTCACGTGCATGAGCTCGTGCGCGAGCAACTTTTCACTTTTGGGATCGCCCTCACTGTAGCCAATCGCCCCAAAATAGACGTGCAGCCCCTGCGCAAATGCATCGGCACCCATCTTTTTTGCAGCGGCGTGCGAAGCTGCGTCGTCGTGAAGCACCACATCGCCGAGCGAGATGCCGAGCGA
>JANMIM010000804.1:0-5626 GCA_031375795.1 Bacteroidota bacterium | reverse complement strand
CGTGCAGCAATTGTCGGCGGGGCAGCCCTACCATGACTTGCTTCATCTTGCAGATGAGCCCACAGAAGTGTTGGACTTTTTGTTGAAGAACGGGCCTGTGAAGAAATGAAATGAATGGCGGGATGATGGCGCAGGATTTGCGGTGTTCGTCGGCCCTCCCCAAAGGTATGTTTGTGGGCCGACGAACGATGTTTTCTTCCGAACAATGATGCGGCGGCGCCGCATCTTTAGTCAAAATGCCCGTTCGTCGGCCCACAGCTTTATTTTGGGGAGGGCCGACGAACGATACTGGCTGCCGAACGATATTTTGGCCGAAGAATAGATGCCGAATTGGTCGTACACCATTTTTGAGGAACTTTGAGCCGAGTCGCATGTTTTCCCCTGCATTCTCCCTAATTTTCGAGCATGATGACGATGGATGAATTGATGAAGCAGTTTCCGCGCGCGGGCCGTGTGGCTTGGGTCGGCTTGAGGCCGGAGCGCAAGGTGCCACCCGTGTCGGTGGCTGGCACAGAGGCAATTGCGGGACATGGACTCGAGGGCGACCGCGCGGCCTTGAAAAAAGGCAGCAAGCGCCAAGTCACCCTCATCATGGCCGAGCACCTCGCCACGGCGGCCTCGATCCTCGGGTTGGAGCAGATCGATCCCCGTCTCACACGGCGCAATATTGTGGTCAGCGGCATCAACCTGCAATCCCTCAAGGGCCAACGTTTCAAGATCGGCGACGCAGAACTCAAACTCACCGACGAATGCCATCCCTGCTCCCGGATGGAGGAAAATCTCGGGCCGGGTGGCTACAATGCCATGCGTGGCCACGGTGGCTGGTGCGCGATTGTCGTGACCGGCGGCGCCATTCGGGTAGGGGATGAGGTCGTGGTGATCGAAAAGGAAAAAGCTCAGGCGGGCTGAAAATTGTTGGGAAGCGTCACCGTAAATGTCGTGCCCTTGCCTTCCTCGGAATCCAGAACCACCTTGCCACCCATCTTGTCGATGGCATTGCGTGTGATGTAAAGCCCGAGTCCCGATCCAAAACTCTGGTTGGTCGCACGGAAAAACAACTCAAAGATGCGGCCCTGGTGAATTTTGGGAATGCCGACACCGTTGTCGGCCACGACGATTTCGCAGGTCCCGCCCGCCAAGCGCACGCTTACCTGCACGCTCGGCTCCGCCTTTTGGAGATCGCAATATTTGTAGGCATTGGAAATGAGATTGCCCAAGGCGATGCTCAGGTGAAAGGCATCTCCATAAAATGGCGCATCCAGCTCCACTTGGGTCGTGCAGGTGACGCGGTCTGCATTTTGCATGTAGCGCAATCCCTCGATCACCTCAGCCAGCAATGACCCAAAATCGACCTCTTGGTTTTGCAGTGTCAGCCGGTTGATGCGTGTGAAGTCGGTGAGGTTGCGCACAAAGGTATCGAGCTTGAGAACGCTCTTGTCCATGAGCTGCATGTACTTCATCTGGCTCGGGTCTTGGGTCTCGGCCTTGAGGATGTCCAAGAGGCCCATGAGCGAATTGAGTGGGGCCTTGAGGTCGTGTGATGCACGGTACACAAAACTGTCCAACTCATGGTTGCGCTGCCTGAGTTCCTTTTCGGTTTGCTTTCGCTCGGTGACATCCCTGAGCATGAGGAGCACCTCGCGTGGGCCACTCGGCACGGTACGCGTCTCGTAGTCCCGCACGGTACCGATGAGCTCGAGGGCACGCTCTTGGGTCATCATTTTGCCTTCGGTGAGCACAGATGCCACTTGGTCCTGGATCTCCTGGGCCAGGAGATCGGGGAATAGGTCCCTGAGATGGCTCGCCTTTGTGTCACGGATCAGTGCCGAGAGCTCCCAATTGTCGGGCATCTTGAGGTTGAGGATGTCGCCTTGGGCCGTTACCCTCAAGATCAAGTCTGGCATGGCATCTATGATGGCCTTGTTTTGCATTTCCGATGCGCGCAATTGCTCCTCGGCCCGTGCCCGCTCGGTCACGTCGCGGTAAAACCATATCCGACCGATGATCTGTCCATCGACCTTGAGTACCTCTGTGAAGCGCTCGATGATGATGCCGTTCTTGAAATAGAGCCGCTCCGACAGGTTTTCATCGGGGTTTTCGGTCAGGTATTGCATGGCATTGATCGAGACCTCAGGCACCTGCATCATCGCCCGGCAGTGCGCCACCACCGTTTCGGGGTCCTCGCGGAACAGGAAGTCACGGCTCAGCTTGAAGATGGACAAATAGGTATTGTTGCAATCGATCACGCTGCGGTTGCTGCGGGTGACCAGGATGCCGATGCCGGCGGTTTCAAACACTGCCTTGAGCAAGGCTGCAGACTCGGCCAGCTCCCGCTCGGTCTTGCGTCTTTCGCCCTCTTCCAAGGTCATGAGCAGCAGGTCACCGATCGAGGCTAGAAACTGCTGGTCATCCACATTCCAATCTTGGGTGGCAGATTCCCGGGCGATGGAGAGGACGCCAAAGAACTGTCCACGCAACCGCAGCGGCACCTGCAACAACTTGAGGCTGTGCCGCAAAATGGGTTCGGTGTCATAGAACTTAGCCGTGAGGGGATCTTGATAGGCATCGTTGATGACGACGATGCGCTCCCGGGCGATGGCCTTGAAATAATCAGGATTCTCGACGGCCGCAAGCGGGTCGTTGGAAGTGAGGATGCCTGTTTTGGCATTGTATTCGCTTACACAGTGGAGGATTTGTGTGGCGTGGTCCATGCGCCAGATGCTGGCACGGTCGGCTTGCAAGGCGATGGCTGTTTCGGTCACGATGATGGGGGCTGTGAGCGAGAGCTCGCCCGTCTGCATCGACGGGTCCGTGGAGAGGGCCATCAGCAGGTCGTTTTGTCGCTTGAGCCGGCTTTGCTGCTGCTCCATGGCCACCTTTTGGAGATGGGCCGCAGTCACATCCTTAAAAAACCAAATCCGGCCTTGGGATTCTTGATCGTTCAAAATCGCCTTCGAAAGCAGCCGCACGTGTCGTCCATTGCTGAGCTCGATTTGCTCCAATATCTCATCGTTGCTGCGCTGCCCCACGATCTTGGCCCAATGCATCACAATTTGTGGATGGACCATTGTCTTTTGCATCCCTTGTAGCCAAGACTCCAGCGCCATGCCCTTGAGGTTTTCTTCTTGCAGGTCAAAGAGGCTCCAAAAGCCAATGTTGAATTCCGAGACTGCACCGGCGTGGTCGGTCACCAGGATCCCTTCATTGGAGGTGGCCAATGCGGTATCGTTCAGGGACCTGAGCCTATTCCCTTGATTCTTGGACATTTGAAACTCCAGCAACCCGCTCAATTGTCCCATCGAGCCGATGCCCATGATCGAGACGACCATGGCCGCAAAAGTGGTCGGTGGAAACTGTGCCTCTTCGACCCAAAAAACCAAGCCCAAAACGAGGCAGGAATTCCAGATGGCAAATCCCAGAAGCCACCTGCGGTCCCTCATCAAGATGATGGACGAAAACAGCATGATGAAATAGCTCGAGGTATATTCCTGGATCAGGCTATTTTGCAGGGCGAGTATGAGCATCCAAGTCGTGAGCAATGCAGCGAGGGCATAGGAAAGGACTTGGGCGTAGCGCAGGAAGTTTGGAATCACAAAACTCAGCAGCACGGTCACGATGGCTGCTCCGCTCAGGGCAAATCGCACCCACATGGGATCCACGGCATCTGCTGGCAGCAGATACCTGAATGGCGGGAGGATCACAGCCGTAAACAGGCCCAATATCCTCAGCACCAAAATCGATTGGCGATTCAACTCAGTTCCAAACGAACCGCGATTCATAGCGTTGTATTCTCAAGATAGTCGTTCCAAATCCCAGAAAATTCTTCCTAGCAGCCTGCGGGAATAGCGTTCCTTTGCTGATAAATGTAGGGAGAATAGGATAAAAACCGAATCGATTCGTCTAAATCCTCCCGCCGACACTGTAACAGATTGAGCACGGCGCATTTCAATCTTGAAAAGACGTAAATTTGAAGTATGAGAAGGATCTCCATAGGCCTCAGGATGCTGTGTTGGATGCTGCTGTGCTGGTCGGGTGTCGCCGCCCAAGGCATCCAGTTTCAGGCGGGGAGCTTTGAGGAGGCGCAACAAAAGGCTGCCCAAGAGCACAAAATGCTCATGTTGGTCGTGTGCGCAGATTGGATGGAGGTCTGCGAGATCATGAAGGATGACATTTTTGCCGAAAAGGAGATCGGAGATGCCTACAACGGCCGCTTTGTCTCCTGGTCACTCGATGCCAGCCAAATCGAGGGCCACCCGTTTTTTGCCGGCGTGCGCATCTTGAACATTCCAGAATTCATCTTCTTTGATCACACGGGCCGGCCGCAGTACCGGGAGAAAAAATTCAAGGACCATGACGAGATGCTCGCCATGGCAGAGGCCGCCTTGGATCCCCAGAACCACCTGGACCGACTCGCCGAGCAGTATGCGGCAGGGCGCCGCGAACCAGCATTTGTGAGGCGCTACATCGTGGAGATGGACGCCGCAGGGGCCGACATGGCTGTTCCCAGCCACGAATACCTCCAGAAGATCGCCCGCGAGTCGCTCCTGGAAACCGAAAACTGGATCATCGCCACGATCGGCGTGCGCGATGTCGCAGACGCCGTGTTTCAATATGTGGTCGGGCACCTGCCCGCATTCAAGAAGCAGATCGGGGAGGAGCCTGTCCATGAATTTGTAATCGCCGTCTACGACCGCTCATTGGCCGAGGCTGCCCGGCGCCAAGATGCCGCCCTCCTGGCCCGCTGCCAATCTGTTGTGCGGCAATTGCTCGGCGAGGCGGCTGCCAAGCCAGTGATCTGCAACGACGAGATGACCTACCATGCCGCTGGCGCCAATTGGGATGCTTATGAGAAAGCAGCTGTGGGGCTCATCGATGCGATCGGCAACGACGACGCCCCCAGGTACAATGAGGTCGCTTGGGACATTTACCTGAAATGCCCCAAAGCCAGCACCCTTCAGCTTGCTGAATCTTGGGCTGCTCACTCGGTCGCCGTGTTGCCCGAGTATTGGAATTACCACACGCTGGGTTGTTTACAATTGACAAATGGCAATCCAGCGGCTGCCAAGAAATCGGCCAAGAATGCTCTGTCCCTCACCGAACCCAATTCCCCGGAAATGGCCGAAGTCTTGGAATTGATTGAGAAGATCGAGAAAACCCGTTGATTTGCAGTATGAAAATCTCAGTGATTGGAATTCCAGCCTTGGCGCTGGCATTGTTGGGGAGCTGCGACAAGCCCGCCCCCGTGACGGCACCCGTGCCCCCCGTCGAGGCGACCACCCAGCCCGCCGCCGCCACCTCCACCAACAATGCCGATGGCGAGGCCGTGAAGGCAACCTTGGAAAAAATATTTGAACTCGCCAAAAACGGCGACTGTGCGGGCATGGCGCCCCTGCTCGCCGTGAACCACAGCAACACTGCAGACGACTACAAGCGCGGATTGCGCTACGATTCGCCCAGCGAAAAGGTCATGGTCGACAAACAATGTGCACAGTTGCAGGTCATGATGGCCGACATCAAGGACCACACCTTCAAGGAATTTGCCCAGGAAACGGAGTCAGAGGGAGAATGGAATGTGTGGGTGCTCGACATGCGCTACAACGACGGCAGCACCGAGGAGCGCACATTT
>JANMIM010000778.1:0-10699 GCA_031375795.1 Bacteroidota bacterium | reverse complement strand
ACCTAGCGGGCGAACAGTGAAATCGAAAGCCTAAGAAGCCCGCCACAAGCTTACGTGAATGGAGGCTTGGGTTTTAATAATTCATTTTTGTTCAAGGTGTTACGCTTTCATCTCCAAGCCTTGGATGCCAAAAAGCTGTTTGCAAAGCCGGTCGGTGCATGCGATGAAAAATAGGATGCAAGGTTTCGCCGTGTTCAATGGAATCTCGCTGAGCTAGTGTTTGCTATGTTCTGGCATCGATGGCTTAATTTCGCATCCGATGTACAAAATATTGATCCGTTGGCTGCTTTTCAGGATGGATGCCGAAAAGGCGCACCATCTGACGTTTAAATTTCTGCGCCTTTGGTTTGCAGTGCCGTTGATGCGATTTTTCACGCAACGGGCACACCATATCCGCGATCGGCGGCTGGAGCGGACCCTTTTCGGCCTAGAATTTCGGAATCCAGTGGGCTTGGCAGCCGGAATGGACAAAAATGGTCTCTTGATCAGGGAGTGGGGCGACCTCGGCTTCGGGTTTGTGGAGGTGGGCACAGTGACACCCAAGCCGCAGGCTGGCAATCCGAAGCCGCGCCTCTTCCGATTGCCGCAGGACCAAGCGATCATCAACCGCATGGGCTTCAACAACGACGGGCTCGAGGTGCTTGCGGGCAGGCTGGCTAAGGCACGCCGTGGCCGCCTGATCGTGGCTGGAAACATCGGCAAAAACAAGGATACGCCCAACGAGGAAGCCACGAGCGACTATGAGAAATGCTTCGAGGCGTTGTATCCACATGTGGACTTCTTTGTGGTGAATGTGAGCAGCCCCAATACGCCCGGATTGCGGGAATTGCAGGAAAAAGAGCCCCTGACGGCCCTGCTGCGCGCACTCCAAGTCCTGAACGGCAAAAAGGAAAAACCAAAACCGATCTTGCTCAAGATTGCACCCGATCTCACTGACAGTCAGCTTGATGACATCCTCGAAATCGTGGGCACGACAGGTCTTGCCGGCCTGGTCGCCAACAACACGACCACAAGCCGTGCCGGCCTCGTGACAGACCCAACGCAGGTGCAGGCGATCGGCGCGGGAGGGCTCAGCGGGGCACCCCTGCGGGCGCGCTCGCTGGCCGTGCTGCGCTACCTGCGCGCCAAGGCGGGTCCAGGATTGCCCATCATCTCCGTCGGGGGCATCATGACCGCTGCCGATGCTGTGGAGCGCCTGCAAGCGGGGGCAGATTTGGTGCAGATTTACACGGGTTTCATCTATGGCGGCGCCTACCTGCCCAAGCGCATTTGCCGGAAAATCTTAAAAAAAATGTCCCTATGAGCACTACAAAGAACATTGTATTCCTCTTGATCGCAGCCATCGTGCTGGGCAGTGGCTGTAACCGATCGAGCCTTGCGGTCGGTGATATCCAAAGGGCCTTGGAAAAAAATGGTTTTGAGGTGCTTGAGATGAAGTCCGTTGGGCTGGAGGAAAACACGACGCCGGGACTCACCGGATTGACAAATTGGTTCGTTTCCAATGGGCCGCATCAATCCATTGCATTGTCCCATTTTCAGTTTGAGACCACGCATCAGGTTCTGGAAGCTTCTTTTGACTTGAGCCAACAGTGCCGCCCACACCACGGATACTTGCAAAGCGGCGGATTTGGAAATGTTTTTATCGCGGTAATCGGGTTTGCCGAACGAGACAGTGCTCGCGTAAATTCCATTTTTGAGGTGTTGAAGGCTATTTGACGGCAAAAAGGCGGATGAAAATGCTGCCCCCGAACGCATCGCGCTTTCATTCGTACAAAAACATGCCCGCAAGAAAGTTCAACGTCGGCAACGCGCCCATCGGAATAAAAATCGTGGCGCATGGATCGTACATTTTAGTGAGCAGGCCCCGCTCGAATGTGAATTCCTTGGCTGTGTGAATGAGTAACTTGCGGCCTTGTATTGGAATCTCACAAAGCGCCGCGCCCCAATGGGCAGGCATATCGAATGGCCGCAAAAGAAAATACAGTCAAGGACAGGTCGGAGAAGGCCGAAAAGCAAGACAAAAGCGTCGAACAGGGATTGCGTCGCGAAAAACGCACGCAGGCTCCGCCGCAGAACGATGAACCCACGGAAAAGGGCAGCAAACTCGCTCAGTTCTTTGATTTCATGCGTGGCGAACGTGGGCGCAAGGTCCTGGGCCTGCTGGTGATCTTGATCAGTATCGTGGCCCTGATTTCCTGCATTTCCCACTTTTTCACCGGCTACAGCGACCAGACGATGAGCGGCAAGATGCCCGCCAACTGGCTTGGCGGACTCGGCGCATGGATTTCGCATATCCTCGTGTACAGAGGTTTTGGGCTATTTGCCATCGTAATCCCGCTCTATTCGGGCTTGTGGGGCTTTGCCATCCTGGAGCGCAAATATTCCCCCTTTCTGTTCAAAATCCTGAAACATGTCTTCTTTGTGGTGATCTGGGGCTCCCTCACGGTGGCTTTCCTGTCGATCACGATCTGGGGCAAGGCCAGTTTGCTGGGCGGTGGCTTCGGGGTCTATGTGAATGAACTGCTCAACTACCCCATCGGCCGTGTCGGCACAGGGCTGGTGATCGTGATCGCATTCCTCATCTACTTGGTGCTCAACTTCAATGTGGACTTGCCATTCAGCAAACTGATTCTCAAAAAGCCCGTCGAGGAGCCGGTCGTGGAGACCGAACCCACCGAGGAGCCCGAGGAAACCAAGGAAACCCGCAATCGCCAAAAGAACCCCGCCACCGCCACCGTGGAAAATGAGGAAGAGGGGGAGGAAGAAGAAGACGTCAAAGGAGATGAATTCCTGATCTCGGTGCGTCCAGCCGATCCCGACGCCGCCAAAGACCAAAAGCCTGTCGCAGAAGTGCCTGCCACCAACGGGCAGCCGGTGCTGTCACTGGAAATCAATGCCGTCACCGAAAAACCGAACAACAAATCCAAGGAGCCTGCATTTGAAATCAGCCTGCCGAGCCCCGACGAGATCCCGGAGATCGGCACGTTTAGAGATACGTCTGGGTCCAATGGGTCCGATGGATTTGACTTCGTGATCGACGACTCCAAGCTGCGCGACGACCGCATCCCTGTGGTCTCAGTCAATGGCGACAACATCCATCAGGTGCAGGAAGACACCTTTGAGAAAATCGTGCCCGAGGACAGCCTGGAAACCTTGGACCCTGAAGACGAGGTGGCAGATTGGACGGCATACGACCCCACACTGGAGTTGAGCACCTACCAATACCCGACGATCGACTTGCTGGAGGCCAGGGATGGCAGCGTGAGCCGCGAGGTGAACCGCGGCGAACTCGAGGACAACAAAAACAAGATTGTCCAGACGCTGCAACATTACAAGATCGACATCACGAGCATCAAGGCCACGATCGGGCCGACCGTGACATTGTATGAAATCGTGCCTGCCCCGGGCGTGCGCATCTCCAAGATCAGGAACTTGGAGGATGACATTGCGCTGAGCCTCTCGGCATTGGGCATCAGGATCATCGCGCCGATCCCTGGCAAGGGGACGATCGGCATCGAGATCCCGAACTCAAAGCCCGAGATCGTGTCGATGCGCTCGGTGATGAGCACCGAGAAGTTCAGGGACAGCAAGGCCGAGCTGCCACTGGTCCTGGGCCGCACGATCAGCAACGAGGTCTACATCGCCGACCTCGCGAAGATGCCCCACCTGCTCATCGCCGGCGCGACCGGCCAAGGCAAGTCTGTCGGCATCAACGGCATCATTTCCTCCATCCTGTACAAAAAACACCCCTCCCAGGTGAAATTTGTGCTCATCGACCCCAAAAAGGTCGAGTTGAGCCTCTATGCCAACCTGGAAAGCCACTTTCTGGCCGTGCTCGAGACGAGCGAGGAGCCAATCATCACCGACACCAAGCAGGTGATCGGGGTGCTAAACAGCTTGTGCAAGGAAATGGACGCCCGCTACGACCTGCTCAAGAAGGCCGGCGTGCGCAACCTCACGGAGTACAACGCCAAATTCACCTCCCGCAGGCTCAATCCCAAGAAAGGGCACCGCTTCCTCCCCTACATCGTGCTCATCATCGACGAATTTGCGGACTTGATGATGACGGCAGGCAAGGAAATCGAAACCCCGATCGCACGCTTGGCACAGCTCGCCCGCGCCATCGGCATCCACCTCATCCTTGCGACGCAGCGCCCGTCGGTGAACGTGATCACCGGCATCATCAAAGCCAACTTCCCGGCGAGGATTTCCTTCAGGGTCACCTCCAAGGTCGACTCACGCACGATCCTCGACACCGGCGGCGCCGACCAGTTGGTAGGACGGGGTGATCTTCTTTTGAGTACAGGTAGCGAGATCGTGCGCATCCAAAATGCCTTCATCGACACCCCCGAGGTGGAAAGTTTGGTCAAATTTATCTCCGATCAGCGCGGCTATCCGACCCCCTATTACCTGCCTGAAGTGCCCGTGGACGGTGAGGAAGACGACATCGACGAGGCCGACCTGGGCGAAAGGGACGACTTCTTCTCAGATGCAGCACGCTTGATCGTGAAGCATCAGCAAGGATCCACCTCCCTGATCCAGAGACGGTTGAAGCTGGGCTACAACCGAGCCGGCCGCATCATCGACCAGTTGGAGAAGGCTGGCATCGTCGGTCCATTCCAAGGCAGCAAGGCCCGCGAAGTTTTGGTGCACGACGAATACAATTTGGAACAGATTTTGAACGGTCTCAACTGAAAATCGCAATCACAGCCCGAACTTATTGTCAGGGAGGTGGTTTGTTACCCAATAAGGTTTGGGGAATTACCGCGATAGTTGGAAGTTTGTACCCGTTTGAAGATGAAGAACAACATGAGAGCATTTAGAATTGTGATGGCCGTGATGGCCCTGTTGAAGATACATACATTTGCCCAAGCCCAAAGCAATCCCAAGGCAGACGCCATTATCAAGGCCTCGCAAGCCAAATTCAACAGCTTTGCCGACGTCACCGCCGACTTTACCTATACCCTAACCAATCCTGAGATGAAAAAGCCCGTCGTGAAGAAGGGCACGCTCACGCTCAAGAAAAGCAAGTACATGCTGGTGTTTCCAGACGAGGAAATGTACTGCAACGGCAAATACACCTGGGTTTTGATGAAGGCCGACATGGGCATCATGAAAAACGACTTCAATGCCAAGGAAGACCTGAGCCCCGACCGCATCTACAAAATGTACAAGGAGGATGTGAAGACCGACTACCATGGCGAAGAGGCCGGCGCCCACAAAGTCACCGTGTTTGCGAACAATGACGACGGCGACGTCTGGAAAACGACCTTGTGGATCAACATCGAGACCAAACTCATCGACAAAGCCATCATGTATGCCCGCAACGGCTCGCAATACACCTATGTGATGACGAATGTGCGCACGAATTCAGGCGTGACCGATGCGATTTTCTCGCTCGACGAGAAAAAATACATCGCACAAGATTGGATCCTCACCGACCAAAGCGAAAAATAAATTTAGCGCCATCCGATCGCATTTTGATTGAGCAGCGTGGGAATATCGTTCCCATCGGGAAGATCTTGCATGGGCCCAAAGCCTTGTCATGGTGACGGGCACTGGAAGTGTACAGCAGGAATCTGAGGCGAAGCGCAAGACTTTTCCCAATGCAATTGGATTGAAATCCTAAATTTGCGGCATGTCTCCAGATGCCCTTTTTGACGCGGTCAAAACCAAAAAATCCCTGCTATGTGTTGGTCTCGACACCGATCCCCGGCTGATCCCACCACACCTTCATGGAGCAGATGATCCCGTTTTTGAATTCAACCGCGCCATCATCGAGGCTACCGCCCCCTATGCGGTCGCCTACAAGCCCAACATTGCCTTTTACGAGGCACAGGGGCCCAAGGGATGGCTGAGCCTGCAGAAGACCCTGGCGGTGATTCCCAAGGATTGCCTCACGATCGCCGACGCGAAGCGGGGCGACATCGGCAACACGAGTGCGCTCTATGCCCGTGCATTCTTTGAGGAAATGTCATTTGATGCCGTCACCGTGGCGCCCTACATGGGGAGCGACAGCGTGACTCCGTTTCTTCAATTTGCCGGAAAGTGGGTTTTTCTTCTGGCCCTCACCTCCAATCCCGGAGCCGCCGATTTCCAATTGCAAAAAATCGGCGACGAGTTTTTGTATGAAAAGGTGATTCGTGAGGCCCAGTCTTGGGCCAAAGGCCAACCCGGACATCTCGGCTTCGTCACAGGCGCCACGCGCCCAGAGTACCTAGGCGCGATCCGCAAGCTCGCTCCCGACAACTTTTTCCTTGTGCCGGGGGTCGGCGCACAGGGCGGCGACCTTGAAGGCGTGTGTGCGCACGGCATGAACAGCAGCGGCGGCCTGTTGATCAATGCCAGCCGCAGCATCATCTACGCCAGCAAAGGCACCGACTTTGCCGAGCAAGCCGAGCGCGAAGCCAAGAAACTCCAGCTTGAGACGCAACAGCAACTGCAAAAGGCCGGAATCTGCTAATGGTTCTACTTGAGGGGGCTGATCCACGGGTCGCACGTACTGAAATGCGAGGAAATAGGAACCCATAAACTGCGCCGAAAATCGTAGATTTAGCTGCAATGGCACAGCCGCAAAAGGAACAGGGTCACCACGGCCATGATCACGATCATGGGCACCACCATCATGGGCATCACCACGGGCATCACCACCATGGCGCTAGCAGCAACCTGAAAGTGGCGTTTTTCCTGAATCTGGGCTTCACGATTCTGGAAATCTTTGGAGGAATCTATACCAACAGCATGGCGATCTTGAGCGATGCCTTGCATGACTTTGGGGATTCACTTTCCTTGGGCTTGGCTTGGTATCTGCAACGCGTGGCTGCCAAAGGGAGCGACAAGGCCTACAGCTATGGCTATGCGAGGTTTTCTGTGCTGGGTGCGTTCATCAACTCCATCATCCTTGTCGTGGGGGCGATCTTCATCCTGCAAAGTGCAATACCTCGGATCCTGCATCCCGAAACGAGCGATGCAAAGGGCATGATCGTCTTTGCATTGATCGGGATAGCCGCCAATGGATTGGCGGCCCTCAGGCTCAGCAAGGGCGAAACGCTCAACGAGCGCGTCGTCGCCCTGCACCTGCTCGAGGACGTCTTGGGTTGGGTGGCCATCTTGATCGGCAGCATTGTGATGCTTTTTGCCGATGTCCCGATTCTCGACCCCATTTTGTCCATCGCCATCATGGTATATGTCTTGAAGAATGTCTTTCGCAACTTCAACAAGAGCTTCCGCATCTTCCTACAGGGCACGCCCGACAACATTGCTACCGAAAAGGTGGCGCAAGAGATTCGAAACTTGGAAGGCGTGATGGGTGTACATGACCTGCATGTGTGGACGCTCGATGGCCATCTGAACGTGGCGACGCTGCACATCGTCGTGGCGCAATCCACGGACCTCACAGAAGGCGAGGCCATCAAGCACCGCGTGCGCGTCAAGCTCAAGGATTTCGAAATCGAGCATGCCACAATCGAAATCGAGGATGAGCGTGTAGATTGCGAGCTAGGGGATTGTGCGGCTGAAGGGCAGGATCAAGTATCGGATGACCAAGGGCATTTGCATCCCGCAGACCATGGAAATGGTGGAGCAGGCGCTCATGCGCATTGAAAAATACAGAGACCCCAAAGTCCGATCAGGGAAGGCTTGAGGACTATGTCATCCAGCCTTCATCGGCCTGCCCAGCGCATCACGATTTCCTTGTCACCGGCATCACCCATCGGGATGAATTTTGCCGAGCGGAAAAAGTACTCGGCAAGCGCATTTTGCCGCGCAAAGCTGGTGCGAATCTCCTTGCATTTGGGTTGTGAGCGCAGCAAGTCGAGCAACTGGATCAAAGCCAATCGGCCGATTCCCTTTTCCTGATGCTCCTTGTCGATCATGAATCGGCTGATCCAGCAGACCGAGTCAAATTCGCCATACATCAGGAAGCCGACCATTTCGTCGCCCTCGTAGATCCCGAATGGAAAGAGGTTCTCAAACTTGCTTTGAGCCAATGAAAAAAGCACCGGAGGCAGAAAGTCCTCCTGGTAATCATGCAATTGTAGCTGTGTCGCACGCTCCCAAGTGAAGCGTGTGAGTGCCTTGATATGGACCTTGCGGTCAGTGGAAGATGGATTTTCCATCGATTTTGAATTTTTTGACTGCCTCGACCCGGTCATCCAACAGGAAGTTTTCGACCTCCCAAGACGTGCCGTCGTCGAGTTTGAAAGAGAGATTGCACTGGTTGTTGTTGAGCCAAGTGGCAGTCACGTTTTCTTTGGTCAGGGATCCCGCTTGGTGCTCAAACGAAAAGCCCTTGTCGCCCTTGGGGACGTGCAGCGTGATCGTGACGATGATCGGGCCGGCTGGGGACTCGCGTTTCCCTGCCACGTCGATGCTGCGATCGCCGTCGGGGGATTTGAAACTGAAGGATTCAATCGGGCCGCCACATGCCGCAAACAGCAGCAGCAATGGCAGGAGCAAGAACAATCGTTGGAACTGGGATTTCATAAGACTTTCTTTTTGGACAAGGTCGCAACAAATTCCTTCAAGTAAAAGGGCTCGAACGTAATCAAGTCCTCGATCTCGCCCGCCAGCAAGCGGCGATGGGCGATTGCACCCATGTAGGCAGCGGATGAAAGCCGATTTCCGAGGATGACGGCATTCGCCAAGCCCGCAAAAACAGTTCGGCATTTCTCAGCGCCGTCGCCCACCAAGAGCAGTTTGCGCTCTTTAAGTTGCGCAGCAAACGCGCCATCCTCCACAATCAGTGCCTCTGCCTGCGATTGCGCATTCACTTCATGGTCAAACAATTGCGTGAAGACCTCCATGCGGCGCGCATCGATCATCGGGCAAATCCAGGCGTCGATCGACTGGGCGAAATCGGCCACCGACCATGCCAATGCCTCCAAACTGCCGACGGAGAGCAGCGGAATGTCGAGTGCCATGCACAAGCCCTTGGCGACCGACACCCCTACCCTGAGCCCGGTGTAGGAACCCGGTCCACGCGCGACAGCCACCGCCGACAGGTCGGCGGGCTTCAACTCCAGGTCCTGCAACAGGCGATCGATCATCACGGTCACGAGCTTGGCGTGGGTGCGCAGGGCGTGGTTTTCCTGCAAGGCGACCAAGATGCCGTCCTCAAAAATCGCCACGCTGCTTACGTTGGTGGCGGTTTCCAAGGCTAGAATGCGGTGCTTGGCTGGCCGCGCCACAGCGTCGAGGGAGTGATTTTTCTTTTTGGACACGGCGCAAATGTCGTACTTTTGTGCCGTTTAGGCAATCCGACAGACCGCTACGTTTAAGATGCACATTCATTACTTCATCCTCCGCAAGATTGCCGCATTTCTAGACAGGGAAATGGTCGGGGGAATATTTGCCGAAGCATTTACCCAAGACAAGGACCAGATTCTCATCGGCCTCGGCACGCCCGAAAAGGACCAATGGCTAAGGGTTTCCTGCGGCGCCCCCCTCACATTTGTCTGGCCCTTGGCCCAATTCAACCGTGCGCGCAAGAATGTCAAGGGCCTGTTTTCGCAACTCGAGGGCTTACGCATCGTGCGCATCCACACCGTGCCCTATGAGCGGGTGATCCTGATCGACCTGGAAAAGGGGTACCAAGTGGCCCTGAAGATGCACGGCCTCATGTCCAATGTGCTCGTGCTGCAACATGGCACCGTCGTGGACAGGTTCAGGCAACATTCCGAGGCCGACTTGGAGTTTGTGGCGACACCCGGGCGCTTCACAGAGGCGGCGATCGACGACCCGCAGCTTGCCGAACTGCCCGTTTTGGAGCACCTGCGGGCCATTTCGCCGATTTTTGAGAAGCATTTTGCGCCCTGCATCGAGGGCATGATGGCAGATGGCCTTGCGTTTGCCGCGGCCTATCGGCAATGCATGGATTTGGTGGACGATGAGCGGTATTACCTGCTGCGGCGGGCCGACCGCATCCAATTCCTGCCATTTGCGCCTCCCGGCGGGGAGGCGGTCGAGATCGTGGGACTGCAAAAGGCGCTCCATGTCTTTTTCAAGACTTGGCATCAGTACCAAAACTATGCGCGTGTCTTTGAGGACGTGCGCAAGCCGCTTGAGCGCCATCTGAGCAGGTTGCAAGGGCAGACCGACTCCTTTTACACCTCCATCGACGCCATCGCCAACGAGCGGCCGCCAGAGGAAATCGGCCACATCCTCATGGCCAATCTGCACCTGCTGCAACAAGGCGAAAAGGAAGTCGAATTGTTTGATTTCTACCTCGACCAGCCCATCAAAATCAAGCTCAAGCCGGAACTGAACCCGCAACAAAACGCCGAGCAGTATTACCAGAAACAGAAGAAACACCGCTCCCGCATGCGGCACCTGGAGGAGCAGATCGTGCGCTTGGAGCAGGAATTGAGCGTATTTGCTCCTGCGCGGGAAATTTATGCGCAGTTGCCCTCCCCGGTCTCGCTGCAGCTCGGGCCAGAGGGCCTGGATTATGAGCTGTTGCGGAGAATGAATGCATTTGGCGCGGAATACCTGCCCCTGATCCAAACCGGCAAGGCCGAGTCTGCCCAGCAAAAGCATGGTTTCCTCGAATTCAAAAAGGATGGCTACACGGTTTTGTGTGGCAAGAATGCCAAACAAAACGATTCCCTGACATTTGCCTACAGCCGCAAAGACGACCTATGGCTGCATGCGCGTGACACCCCTGGCTCCCATGTGATCGTGCGCAACCCCACAGCTGGCC
>JANMIM010000752.1:0-5569 GCA_031375795.1 Bacteroidota bacterium | reverse complement strand
AAGTTGAGCTAATTGAGGTGATGCTATCGTCCTGAATAATTAGTACCACAAGCCAGATGAACAACATGCCAACAATTAAAAGGATTAGCCAATTGAAGCGAATTCTTTCGGTGTTCGAAAATTGATGTTTCAGATTTTTTCTAAACCTGACTAATATCCACAATGACCATAAAAAATAGAAAAAGCCGGAAACATACGTTATAATGGTTCTGGAAATTTCTAAGGTTGAATTGTCGCCCCCTGCCGAATTCATCAATTCCAGTTTCTCATCATATGATAGAAAATAGAATTTTCCATAAAGCAAGGAAAAAATTAAATATGGGGCTAAGTGTAATAGATCTAAAGTCCTAAACCGAATAGGATGTGTTTGATAGATTGTATATAAGTAAAATAATGGAGCTACAGCAATTGGAGCACTTAACCCAACAACTAAAGCATCAGGGTACAATAAGTACGACTGTGTAAATACCCAAAGAGTGTTAAAAATAGTTTGTGCTGCAAAGAACAAAAGCGCCAAGAAAATAAAGTCAGGGGTATGCTTGGTTGGTTTAGTTAATATAATGGTAATCAAAAATAGGGCAATAGAAATGCCAGCAACAAAGATGTAAGTCATATTTTTGAATTTTGGAATTTTTTCGGTGAAATGTCAAGTAATAAGTTTAAAAATGATCATTTTTAGTTGCTATCTTCTATACAATTGCCACCAACTCAGTTATTAGAGTACTTCTTATTCTCTAATCCGTCCGAATCGGATGGATTAGAGAAGTTTTGAGGGATATGCGAATGCTGTCTCATAGGCTATCAAAGGGGGACTGAATTTGGTGGATGGCATGCGTACGCACATGCGTATCGATCTCAGCCGTTCTTCGTGCGTCACCTTCAAAGGAAACGCGTTCCGCATCCCACTTCTTATCCGGAGGCAAAGGTATCGGCGACTTCAACTTTGTAGGCATCAAGCTCATGAAATGCTAAGTTACATTTCCAGTGAGACGATTCCAAGCTCGGCAAAAAAATATTCCACGAGCGTCCAATCCGATAGCTATCGGATCCGATTTACCCATTCCAAATACCTGCCACTTTCGCAACATCGACCCCATTGGGCTCAGTTTTCGTTGAGGATGCGGCTGGCTTGATCGTTTGGGATTACTGGCCTATTGATGCGGCCACCGCCCCGCCGCTACCGATGGGAGTTGGAAGCTAACGGCCTTGGATGGAAAAGTAGTTGCCCGGGGAGGGATCACGGCAGGCGCTACCTTTACCGCAATTCAGGAGCAGGGATTGCCCGCAGGACTTTACTGGATGGAATTGCAACGCGAGGACCAGATTAGCTACCTTCGGGTGAGCATCAGTAAACAGCCAATTGTTTTTCGGAGACAACGGAAAAGCTCGGGGACAGAAGGGGGGTGTTGCGGTCGATGTTTTTTGGGGATGGACAAACTTCTGCTTCCTGAAAGTACAGATTTTCAGGGAAGCTTTCAGAAGGTCTTTCGCTGAATCAAATCGCAAAGTTACATGAGCATTTCGGCGGTTGAAAATGGAATATCTCTAAATGGATTCTTGTTATCTGTTGTGTCATTTTGCATATTGAAGCGGATATCAAGAAATTCTTTTATTGCTTCTAAATTAGGGAATTTGGTATTGATTTGAAGACCAATTACATCAAGAGCAAAAATCACATATTGGCTCAACGATAACTTGAATCCTGACGATGAAAATGCATCAGCAGGAAACTCCATATCCCAATCTTTTTCGTCCATCCGCTTAATATGATCAAAACTTTGAAGGAGCGCAGCATCATATTCAGCTTGGCTTGAAAAACGCATATTTTCGATTGCTGATCTAGATTTATAACCCAAAACGAAGTTCATCATTCCAAGAACGATCTGCCAATCGAGCCATCCACTTGACCGTAAGTTGTTTACTATTACAGGTAATTCTCCTGATTTTCTCAATCTCTTCAATGTGGTATGAATGTATCGTTTGGAATGCACAAATCGATTTTCAATGTGCTTGATCGCTGACTCTTTGTTGTATTTTGTACTTAATTCTTGATTCCAAAACAATACCTTGTTGCATTTTGGATAAACATCATCCTTATCCAGTTCCTTCGAAAATGTTTCGTGCTTGATCTGAGGGATTTGATCATTACATAGGCTATTGAACAGTACTTGGTAAGAGTTTACACTCATCACCTTTTCCAAAAGACTATTGTTTTCTAAAAGTGTTCGAACACCAAATTTGAACTCTTCGAGAGGTAGTAGACTTTGTGAGTTGAGGATTTTTATAGCTGCGGTGACCAGTAAAGACGTATGCTTTGTAAGACTTGGAACATCTGTACCTTCATATTTTGAGAGAAACAATATCCAAATCGAACCCGTACTATCCTGTTTTTCAATTGGCTCCTTAAATTTCTGTGATATTTCAACCGAGACATTTATTTGATTTCGTAATAGATGGAAATCTATGTTGCTTCTCCCAATTTCTGAAAGAGTTACTTGGACAATTGCACAAAATTCCTCAACTAATGAACGAGTTTCGAATTGGTTTTCGAAATGGATTTTCCATGCCCCTCCAAGTGCTTGAAATTCAATTGCTGAAAACGCCTCGCTGTCGCTGATCAATTTCCCCGAAAATTCGTATTGCAATAGGATGGAGTTCAAAAAGCCTTGATGATCAATTTCTTCAAGGTTTTTCCACAGGGGCTTAATTGCAAGATCTCCCAATTTTTCGCAGGAGGCTACAGCTTCATGAACGAGTTTTCTAAAGCCTTTATCCTTCTTGTGTAAATAGTACAGTATAAGCGTGTACAGTTTTGAAATGGTTTGAAGTGTTTCATCTTGTAGAGTTGGATTTTTGTCAAATCCATATTCATTGACAACTTGGTAATATTGAGAAAATGTTTGAAGGGCTGTTATCCAATCCCCTTGATGGAAATTTGCTTCAAAAAGCATTGCAATAGCGTCACCATGCCGATGCCTCAACTCCGCTTTTTCTGGATGTGCTGCACAATTCCAAATGGCACCAAGGGCATAGTATTTGGCAGCATAGTTCATTCCAATTCTGCTGTATATTTGGGCAATGTTTATTAGGCACAACACAAACCCATCCAATGTCTCTGATTGAAACAAAAGGCTCATTGCACGATGAAAATTTTCAAGAGCTGTCAAATAACAATTGTGATTGCCAGTTTCTAGGTAGCTCGATCCTCGATCAATAAATATCCTGGCTGATCGGTATTTTCCCTCCCTTTCTCCAATGATCGGGTCTAATTTTTCTGCGAGGTATTCTAATTCCTGTATATGTTTTTTGCAGTTGATTGGATCCTTTATTATCAAAATTTTGATCCAATGGTTCATTGTCGTCGCAACCTCTGAAACATTGAACAAAAGTGCCTTTCCTGAAAGTGAAATTATTCTGTGAAAAAACCTAGAGAATGCCTTACTGCCAATAGGGGAATCCCTAATGATACTTGTTTGAAGTCTATAGGTGCCAATCAGCAACAAGTACCGGCACCTATGAGTAGTATCGACTGTGTTTCGAAGATTTTCGAACAATGTTCGTAGCAATTTATATGTACAATTGTAAAAAAAAGCTGTCCCAATTTTTGTTCTGCCCGTGATTATAGCTGGATAAAGAATTTGTAAGATATTTTGTACATTTTCCAAATCAGAGACTTCCACACGGCTTTCAATATTCGAAAGGAATTTGTAGATTATTTGTTCACATCCAAATAGGTCTCCCTCTGGAATTGAATAGATATTAATGGGACGAATGTTGAGCCAGATTATTTCATAAGCAGCTCTATCTCGAAACATTGGAGGCGATTGATCGTCCTCTTCGATTGATTGTAGTATTCCAATCCAGAATTCAATATGTCCAGCAAGGAAATGATTTCTTCTACAATGCCTTGCGGCTTCTAATATTTCGAAGGATTCTCCCGAAGAAAAGGGAGGAATACGATTGCTATTGTACCAGTTTTCGTAGATTTCATCATACCACTTATGCACTGGCGCTCTTTCTCTAATCAAATACGATTCCAGCATCCTTCGATTTAGAACCCTGTTTTCGGGGTCAATATTAGAAGATTTGATTGAAACGTCTCTATGCAAGCCGCAAAAGATTGAATCGATTCTTTCGAGTTCAATGGGTAATGGGACTTGCCCCAGAAGACTTTTTATGGTATCAATTGTTCGGGAAAGCTGAATTTCTGGTTTCACTTCTGAGAAATTCCATCGAATCGCGCGAGTGAATTCGATCCATCCATTTGAATCAATATTTTCAATAATATCAAGAGCTTCTTGAACAAGTCGTGGGTCTCTTTTCTTTGATATCTGTTTTGAGCGGCTTTTAAGGCTCTCGATAACAAGGCTTTTTGTCTTTATCGCGCATTCCATTAATAATTCGTCTGGAAGCTCATTTTGAGATTTAGCCCATTGGCGAAGCAATTCTGCTTCATTGTTTAGACGGTTCGCTGAAATTTGGGTATTTGTTTCAAAAATGTAATGTTTTGCAAATGTATTATGCTCGTGAAGATGATGTAGAATGAAAAAATCGGCTAAACATTCCCTAATTTCAGCACTTTTAAAGGAGAAATTTCTTGAATACAGTTTTATTTGCGTAAATGCCATTGTTTTAGATCGGACATTCTTTTGAAAAATATCATTTTCATAGTCACAGTAGATTTTTTCGTCAATGCCATTGATAAGATTTTGAATCCAAATTTCAAGTGTTTTTAGGATTTGAAATTGAAAGCCTGCAATCGAAGCATTAGCGTTCGAATCTTTCTTGAAAATGTGTAGAACTGATGTCGACATGCGCTAATCTAGTAAATTTATCCCGTACCGCACAGTGTACTTTTCCTTGCATATCGCTTACAATTGTGTAAGGTTTTTTCAGGACGGTTCATTTAGAAGTTTCTTGTCCCCCCCCTCACTCCAAAACCACCACCTTCCGCATCGCCACCGCGCTGCCCAGCTCAAACTTCACCACATAAATCCCGGCCGGCAAAGCCTCCGTCCCTACGCGCAACACATGCCGCCCGCTCCCTTGCAAGCCCGGGCGCGACGCCCAGACCTCCGCGCCAGTGGCGCTGTACATCCGCAAGGTCACATCCGCATCCGCACGCAGATCATACGACAGCGTAAGCCCACCCCGCGTAGGATTGGGATAACACTGCACATTCAATCCGCCAGCGCCGTCTGAAATCCCGACCGGGGCACAAAACCCCGGGATGTTCGCATCCAGCCAAGCAATTCGCCTGCTGATCCAGCTTTTCAGCGAATCCAATTCCCCCGGATAGGTGGTCGCAACAGCGCCAAAATCAGGCGCAGGGCCACTCACCCCGAGGATGGGCCATTTCTGGAAGTGCCGGTCCTTGGCGTTTTGCACGCGGGTGCCGACGCTGTCGATGTAGGCAAACATGCGCACGGTGTCGAGCATGGTCTGCCTGTAGTCCTCGTAACGGCAGCGCAATTCGTTGGCGAAGGTGCTGTCTTGCAGCAGGCGCACAGCCCAGCCGGTCGAGTAGTTGTCGGTGAAACAATCGTTGTTTTTGTGGGCCCATCCTGCC
>JANMIM010000712.1:0-2767 GCA_031375795.1 Bacteroidota bacterium | reverse complement strand
CCTTCACGGCGAGCGCGGGCCCCTATTTTGTGGGGGACACGGTCGCCTTTGTCAGCACGACCACCGGCAGCACGGAATGGGGCTGGGACTTTGGGGACGGCAGCAACCTCTGCCCGATCACCGAGACCGTGCAGCATGTCTTTGCTGCACCGGGCACATACCAGGTCTGCCACGGCGTGGGAAATGGCATTTGCTTCGACACCACTTGCATCACGATCACTGTCGACACACTCGTCGGGCGCGAGGATGCCTTTCTCAGGGGGCAATTCTCTGCTTATCCGATCCCGGCCAGCGATCGCTTGACGATCCGTCTGGTGGATGATGCCGTGGGGAATGTCGTGCTCCACTTGTGCGACATGGCAGGGCGCAGGTTGATGAGTGTCCAACTGGACAAACAAGGTCGGGAATTGCAAGGAAGCTTGGAAATTTCGGCTTTGCCAGCAGGCGTGTACTTCCTGCAAGCGCAAGATGAATCGGGGACTTACACGCAGCGGATCTTGGTGCAATGATTAGGCACTGAAAAATCGCTCCTTTTGTTTCAGGAACCA
Source organism: Bacteroidota bacterium (assembly GCA_031375795.1). Classification (GTDB taxonomy): domain Bacteria; phylum Bacteroidota; class Bacteroidia; order J057; family JADKCL01; genus JADKCL01. The sequence continues at coordinate 2,219 of JANMIM010000712.1, read as the reverse complement.
AGATTCGAAATACCGGTGGCTCACCCATGAGAGTCCAACCAAGACGATCATGTAGACTTTGAATTGCACCAATCGCAGCAGAAGATTGGTATGCAGGGGCATCATGCTTTCCAGAACGAGCAGCAGCGGCCAATGGAAAACATACATGCTGTAGGAAATCTTGCCGACCCATCCGGCAGGCTCCCAGCTTGCGAGTCTTTTGATCCAAAGGCTGGATGGGCCATAAAGCACAAGTACCAACATTCCACCATACAACAGGTAAGCCGCACTGTAACCCCAGATGTGAAATCCATCGGTCGTTGAGCTCATGGGAAACCCCAGGTGATCGGTGAGTTCAGGGATTTGGCCCGTGGCAAATCGCATCAATTCCCGCAGGACGATGACCGCCACGGGGATCGCCGCCCCAAGCCCCCAAAGCAAGGGCCTTCTTGTCCAGGGCCCACTTACGACTGCAGCCACGATGCCGCCGATCGCAAAGGCGTCGATGTGGCCAAATGGCAAGTAATAGATGAGCTTGCCGGGCGTAGTCATTTGTATTCCAAGGCTTTGAAACAATGCAGGTTCAAAGTATCGGATCGCAGGCGCCAATAGGATCATTGCAATAGCGAGGCCACCGATTCCACGGCGTCCCAGCAGCCACACGAGCAGCGGCCACAGGAGGTAAAACTGCTCCTCGGTGGAGATGCTCCACAGGTGGTGAAAGGTCTGCTCAAGGCCCGCCTTGTGCGAAACGGCCATTTGCAGGTTGTAGGTGAAGGTTGCGAGCCAAGGAAATTGGTTCCCTGCTCCAGAGGGCCTGCCAGTCAGCAGCCACACGGCCATCACCGCCAATACGAAGCCAAAATAGAGGGGAAAGATGCGCAGCGTGCGCCGCCAATAGAAACGTCCGAGGTATTTTCCCAGCCCCAAGTCCCTCGTTTCCAGCAAGATGGATGTGATCAGGTAACCTGATAGTACATAGAACAACCCGACCCCGGTCCAGCCAAACCTCAGAAATCCGAAATGATAGGTGATCACGAGCATCACAGCCGCACCGCGCAGGCCGTCCAAGGCTGGGATCTGTCGATGTGCAAAACTTAGACGCGCATTGGTGCTCATTGCCGGGATGCCTTGGTGCTTCTACCCCTTGCAATATAAGAATGGTCAGTCAAATATCTCCACGCGCTCACCGATTGCGACGACATTGCCATCGGTGTCGATGCGCAAGGCCCGCCTGAAGTGTCGCACATTGTCTTCCTTGTCCAGCAGGCGGCTCTCGTCGAGCGAGGTGATTTTGTACTCGAAGGCGAATTTGTAGAAGTCGCCCGACCTCCCCGAGTGAAAGGTGGCCGGCTCGACTTTGAGGATCTCAAAGTCAAAATGCACCAATTCCATCCCCGTCTCATCCAGGTGAGAGCGCTCCTCTTCCTTGGTCACAACGCCCTCGGCTATGCTGGTCAAAAAGTTGTTGTCAAACATGGGAATAGGTCAATTTTTGGGAGAACTTGATCCTAATTGAGTCAAATTTTCAATCACTATCAATTGAAATATCCAAACATCAAGTGATTGATTTTCAATCAATAATTAGCCAAATAGACATTCTCAAACACTTAAATTCAAGCATTCGGTATCGTCAATCGCTTGTGGGCGATCACGTCGTCCAAGATGGCCTCCAAACCGTATTCGATTTGGAATCCAATGGTCTCCTGCAGCCGCGTGATGTCCGCGGTGCGACGCATCATGTCCTCAAATCCGCCACCGTAGGCCTGATCGTAGGTGATGTGCTGGAGCTTGGATTTGCCGCCCGTCTTTTGGATGATGAGCTTGGCCAGGTCATTCATGCTGACCTCAAAGGGGTTGCCGACATTGAACACCTTGCCGATGCCCTTGCCGGTGTCCATGAGCGCGCGCACCGCACGCAGCGCATCGTTCACATGCAGGAAGCTGCGCTTCTGCTCACCGGTCCCGAAGACGACGACGTCTTCTCCCAAGATGGCCCGTTCCACAAAATTGGGAATCACCATCCCGAAATTGCTGAGCTGTGCGGGCCCCACGGTGTTGAAGAAACGCACGACCACGACCTCGGTGCCATACTGCTTGAAATAAGCCAATGCCAGGAACTCATCCATGGACTTGGTATTGGCGTAGGCCCAGCGGTGGTTTTGGGTGCTGCCCTCGACGCGGTAGTCGTCTTCCTTGAGCTTGCGGGTGTGGGTGCTGTCGAGCAGGTCCAGGCTGCC
>JANMIM010000698.1:0-2459 GCA_031375795.1 Bacteroidota bacterium | reverse complement strand
TGCCAGCATCACCGCCATGCCGATGTAGATCAGATTCTCCTTGCCCCAGACCAATGCAATGAAGTAGGCGCTCACCCCAAAAAAGCCCGAGACGGTCTGCATGATCGTGTAACCCTTGGTGCGCGCATCGCCCTCGGGAGTCATGTCGGCGATGATGGCCCGCGTCGGATTGAAGCCAATGTTGATCGCCAGGTCCAGCCCGAGCGCGACCGTGAGCGCCACAAACATGATGTCGGTCATCCCCAATGCCGTGGAAATCAAATCCAAGCGTGGCAGCATGAACAGCATCACGGCTGCGACAATGCCGCCGATCACGATCAGTGGCCGCCGCCGCCCGCCGAGAAACCAAATCTTGTCTGAGATCACCCCGGCCAGCAATTGGCCGACGATCCCCGCCAAGGGCCCGGCCAGCCACACGAAGCCCACTTCATCGATCGCGAGGTGGTATTTGGTCGACAAAATCCAGGACAAGGCCGAGATTTGCACCGACAGTCCAAAGCCCATGGCCGTCGAGGGCAGGCTCATGAGGAGGTAAAACGGGAGCGTGATCTTTTTTTGCATCTTTGAGAAGGGTAGGAGCTTCCAGACTGCGAATATCCACAAGTGTCAAAACATTATTAGTGTCAAAGTGACACTAATTAAAAATAATCCTTTTATCTTGGTTAACGAATTGGTATCGAAGTCTTTCAACGGTAGTATCTGATGGCGCAAAAACCACGGCTTTCTTTTTGGCAGATTTTCAACATGAGTTTTGGATTCTTTGGGATCCAGATTGGATTTGCCCTGCAAGGCGGCAATGTAAGTCGTATTTTCTCCACGCTGGGGGCAAAGGAGGCCGATATTCCGATTCTATGGTTGGCTGCACCGCTCACGGGCTTGCTGATCCAGCCGATCATCGGCTACATCAGTGACCGCATGTGGACGCGGCTTGGCCGCAGGCGCCCCTTTTTCATGCTCGGTGCGATCTTGTCTGCCGCTGCGCTGGTGCTCTACCCCAATTCGCCGACGGTTTTTGCTGCTGCGGCAGGGCTATGGATGCTCGATGCCTCCATCAACATCTCGATGGAGCCGTTTCGTGCCTTGGTGGGAGACTTGTTGCCGCATGAGCAGCGCAACCGTGGATTTGCGATGCAAAGCATCATCATAGGCTCTGGGGCCGTATTGGGATCCTTGTTGGTGGAAATTTTCAAAAATATCACGCCCGAGGACGTGGCTCCAGGCGTGGTTCCCACGGCTGTCAAATGGGCATTTTACTCTGGGGCTGTGATTTTCTTGCTGGCGGTGGGCTATACTGTGATCACCACGCGTGAGTATTCTCCCGCCCAGATGGCCGAGTATGAGGCTGCCGAGCGGGCAGGCTCCACGCAACCCACGACATTGGCCTCTGGTTTTTGGAAGACCGTGGCACAGCTCGGTTTGGTGCAGTTTTTTACTTGGTTTGCCCTCTTTACGATGTGGGCCTATACCAATTCGGCGGTCACGAGTGCCTTGTATGGCGTCGTCGATCCCGAGGTTCAAGTCAAGGAATTCAACCAAGGATCTGACTGGGTCAATATTGGCTGGGCAGTGTTCAATGGCATGGCGGCCATTTTTGGATTCATTATTCCCGGCCTGGCCAATCGCTTCGGACGGAAATATGCCCATGCGATTTGCCTGTTGATCGGCACGATCGGCTACTTGTCGTTTTTTGTGCTGCCGGTCCCGGCCGCCGGCACCAATTCGATCCCGATGCTGTTTTCCTTTGCACTGCTGGGGATTGCCTGGAGCAGCATTTTGTCGATGCCTTATGCGATGCTTTCGAGCGCCATTCCGAGCAATCGCATGGGATTTTTCATGGGCTTCTTCAATTTCTTCATATGTCTGCCGCAGATTTGTGCAGCCCTCGGTTTGCTCAATTTCCTCAAAGACAATCTCTTTGGTGTTCCATCGATCAATGCAATGTACCTGAGCGGAGCATTCATGGCATTGGCCAGCCTATTTTCATTGTTGATCAAGGAACCTGCTGCCATCAACCTCGATGGAACGGTAAAGAATGCATGAATTGTCCTAGATGACCATGAAAAGTATGCGTAGATACTTGCTCCTTTGTCTTGCCAATCTCTTGGTTTGCAACTTGCAGGCCCAATTCACCACCGCCACCCCCGACGGAGTCATCGCCGCCAACGAGTACGGCGTTCATGCAAATGGCCAAAACCAGCAAAATGATGGTGGCACGACCTATTTCATGTCTTGGGACGCCGCCAATCTCTACATCGCATTCACGGGATCCAATTTCAACGAGGCTGCTGTCGTCTACCTCGATTTTAACCCCGTGACACCCGTCAACGGTGGCACCAACGCCAGTGGGAGCATTCAGGGCCTGTACACCTACGACCGCAACCACATGATGCTGCCGATGAGGGCTGATTTTGTGCTGTATTTCAAGAATGGCTACAATGAATACCGCCGCTTCGATGGGG
>JANMIM010000677.1:0-11263 GCA_031375795.1 Bacteroidota bacterium | reverse complement strand
ATCCTTGAACTTGTCGATGGCCTGTTGCAGCTTCTCCGGGGCATTCAGGAGCAGGTCTAGTTCAAATTTGGCCAAGTCTTCCTTGCAGTCTTCATATTGCTTCTGGAGCTTGGTAAACTCCTCTGGTTTCATCTCGGCCTTTTTTGCCACCACTTTGGCCCATTCCTTCTCGGTCACAGCCTTGCCTTTGTCCACGGTCGCCAATGCAGCATCGACATTGTGTTGCATGTAGCGCTCGATGATGCCTTTCCTGTAATAGGTGTAGCCGACCAGCAGGTCCACGCGGGTGTGCGTATTCGCCTCGATGAACTTGGCTGCGCTCGTGAAGTCAGCCAATGCTCCGATCGAATCCTTCAGTCCCAATTTCCCTTGCCCACGCAAGTCGTAGGGGAAATAGTTGTTGGGGTCGATCTCCACAGAGTAATTCATGGCTTCCACGGTGCCCTTGTAAGCCTCTTCTTTTTGGGCAGGCGTCACGTCCTTGCCGTAGGTGAGGTTGAGTGCGCCCAAGCCAGCCTGCAAGAAGGCGACGTTGAGGTTGGTCATGGCATCGTCCAATTTTTTGCCCCACTTGCCGTCGTCCTTGATCTTGCCTTGCTTGAAGTCATCAAAAGCACCTGTCAAATGCGCCTCCAATGCCTTGGCTTGCTCCTCGGTGGGCTCGCCTTTGATCGCTTGCGCGTCGATGGCCATCACCCGGAGACGGGCCATGCCACGGTAATAGTAGGAGCGGGGCACGTTTTTCTCCTTGAGTTGCGACATGTCCTTCATTCCTTCATTGAAGAAATCCAAGGCTTTCTTGAAGTCGCCATTTTGAAAGGCAATAATGCCGGTTTCGATTTTCGTGTCTGGCTGCGCCCAAGCCTTCGTTCCGAGCGTCAACATCAACAACACGACCAACAAAATCGATTTTTTCATTTTTAAGGGGTTTAAATCCAATCTGAGTTCCGAATTAATAGAGTATAAGCCTCTCTTCCAAGTTTAGTGCCAGTTTTTTGCGGCAGTCCTCGGGAGCGGGGAATATTTCTCCGCTCCCGAGGTATCCTTGTCCTCCCGCCGCCATTTGGACCATGGCTGCAGGATGGGACTTATTCTGCGCCAGCCTCGGGGCCGATTTCAGTCGAGCCGGCCGGGGCTTGGTTTTCGCTGCCTTCCAATTCCTCGAGGTTTTCCTCCTCGTCGGCCTCCATCACCTTGGTCACCGCAGCGATCTCGTCGCCCTCGTTGATCTTGATGAGTCTCACGCCTTGGGTCGCGCGCCCCGCCTCGCGGATGTCTGCGATCTTCATGCGAATCGTGATGCCGTTTTTGGTGATGATCATCAGGTCATTGGACGTGTCGGTGATGGACATGATGGAGATCAGGTCGCCCGTCTTGGCGGTGACGCTGATCGTTTTCACGCCCTTGCCGCCACGGTTGGTGATGCGGTAGTCCTCGATGCTGCTGCGCTTGCCAAATCCCTTTTCAGAGACGACGAGCAGGCTTGCATTGGGTTCACGCACGATCACCATGCCGATCACAGCGTCCTTGTCATTTGCCAGCTTCACGCCACGCACACCGGTAGAGTTGCGGCCCATGTTGCGTGTCTGGTCATCTGGGAAGCGAATCGCACGTCCTGAGCGCAATGCCAAGACGACCTCTTCGCCCGGTTTCACCAGCTTGGCCTCGATCAGCTCATCGTCATCGTTGATGTTGATGGCGTTGATGCCGTTTGCCCGTGGGCGGCTGTAGGCTTCCAGGAAGGTCTTCTTGATGATGCCCTTCTTGGTGACCATGATGACCGAAGTATTGGTGAGCAGGTCCTCGTCCTTGAGGTTGGGCACCGTGATGAAGGTCTTGATCTTGTCGTCGGCGTCGATCTGGATCAGGTTTTGGATCGCCCTGCCTTTGCTTTGGCGGCTGCCTTCGGGCACCTCATACACGCGGAGCCAGTAGCATTTACCCTTTTCGGTGAAGAAAATCAGGTAGTTGTGGGTCCATGCTGTGAACAGGTGCTCGATGAAGTCGGTGTTTTTGGTGGCGGCAGCCTTGGCGCCGCGACCGCCCCTGTTTTGGACCCTGATCTCGCTGCTGAGCGTGCGCTTGATGTAGCCCTCGTGGGAAATGGTGATGATCACTTCCTCGTTGGGGATCAAGTCCTCCATGGCGAGGTCTCCCGAGGTAAACTCGATCGAGGTGCGGCGCTCATCGCCATATTTTTCGCGCATCTCCACCAATTCTTCCCTGATGATGGACATCCTGAGGATTTCATTGGCCAAGATTTCCATGTAATAATTGATGGTTTTCATCAATTCGTCGTACTCCTCACGGATCTTGTCGCGCTCCAGGCCGGTGAGGCGCTGCAGACGCATGTCGAGGATGGCGCGCGATTGCAACTCGCTCAGGCCAAACTTGGCCATCAGACCTTCGCGTGCCTCGTCTGGGCTCACCGATGCGCGGATCAGGGCGATGACCTCGTCCAGGTGATCCAATGCGATGAGCAAGCCTTCCAAGATGTGGGCACGCTTCTGGGCCTCGGCGAGCAGGAATTGCGTGCGACGCACGACCACCTCGTGGCGGTGGGCGACGTAGTGCTTGATGCAATCCTTGAGGTTGAGCAGCTGTGGGCGGCCATTGACCAGTGCCACGTTGTTCACGCCAAAGGTCTGTTGCAGCTGCGTATATTTATAGAGCTGGTTCAGGACGACATTGGCCATGGCGTCGCGTTTGATCTCAAACACGATGCGCATGCCATCGCGGTCGCTCTCATCGCGCAAGTCAGAGATGCCTTCCAGCTTCTTCTCGTTGATGAGGGCGCCAATGTTTTCCAGCAGCTTGCCCTTGTTGACTTGGTATGGAATCTCCTCGATGATGATCCATTCGCGGCCATTGGACTGCTCCTCGATGCGTGCACGTGCACGCACCACGACGCGGCCGCGGCCGGTCTCGAGCGCACGCACCACGCCTTCCATGCCGTGGATGATGCCGCCGGTAGGGAAGTCGGGGGCCGTCACGATCTTGCACAGGTCCCCGATGGAGATCTCGCGGTCGTCGATGTAGGCGATCGTCGCGTTGATGACCTCGGTGATGTTGTGGGGGGCCATGTTGGTGGCCATGCCCACGGCGATGCCGCTCGCACCGTTGATGAGCAGGTTGGGTACCTTGGCCGGCAACACAGACGGCTCCTTGAGGGAGTCGTCAAAGTTGGGGCGAAAGTCCACGGTATCCTTGTCGATGTCGAGGAGCAATTCCTCGGCGATCTTGCGCAAGCGTGCCTCGGTGTATCGCATGGCAGCGGGTGGGTCGCCGTCGATCGAACCAAAGTTTCCTTGGCCGTCGACCAGTGGGTACCTCAAGCTCCAATCTTGGGCCATGCGCACCATGGCATCGTAAACAGAACCATCGCCATGGGGGTGGTACTTTCCCAAGACCTCACCGACGATCCTTGCAGACTTCTTATAAGGGCGATTCCAGCCCAGACCGAGCTCGGTCATACCATAAAGCACACGACGGTGCACGGGTTTAAGTCCATCGCGCACGTCTGGCAAAGCACGGGACACGATCACCGACATCGAGTAGTCGATGTAGGCACTCTTCATTTCCTCTTCGATGACCCGCGAAACAATTTTTCCAGCCATTTTCTCAGATTATTCTGTAATTAGACAATTGAATAACGCGGCAATTTAGGGAAATTGGGCCCAACGAAGGGCTTGGGTATCAACATATTTTTGTGGAAAATACTCGGTCATTCTTCGCAAATTTGGGGGCTTTCAGAAGTTTATCCACAGCGATCTTTGTGGTTTACGAATCTTGATGAAATGATTCTCTTTTTGAACATTGTAGAGGCGCTGCGCGCCATCAAAGGCAACCTGTTGCGCACCGTGCTCACCATGCTCATCATCGCCTTTGGACTCAGTGCGCTCATCGGGGTCCTCACATCCATCGATGGGATCAAATTCTGGTTTTCCAATAGTTTTGTGCGCTTGGGGACCAATACCTTTCGTGTGGAGAATTATTCCTCAACGTTACGATCAAACCGGGGTGGCCCGCAAGCTCAATACAACAAGCCGATTACATATTCCGAGGCCTTGGAATTCAAGGAAGGGTTCAAGGCACAGGGGCCGGTGAGCATCGTCGGCATGGGCAGTTTTGCCGCTGTCTGCAAGTATCAAAACAAAAGCACGCAAGGCAACCTGCAATTGATCGGGGCAGATGAGAATTATTCCCTCACCGACAATTACACGATCGAGAGTGGGCGCGAGCTCAATGCCTCCGATGTGCGCTATGCGCGCAACGTGATCGTGCTCGGGCACGAGGTCGTGCGCGTGTTGTTTCCGAGCACGAATCCACTGCATCAGACCGTGTACATGGACGGCAAGGCCTACGAAGTCATAGGCACCTTTGAGGAAATCGGGGCTCAGGGCATGGTCGGCGGCGACCGTATCTCCGTGATCCCGACGACCACCCTCCAAAAGGACTTCTACAACGCGACGCGCAGCTTCAGCCTGCATTGTTATGCCAAAAATGTCGACCAAATGGATGAAATCGTCTCTGAAGCCGAGGGCTTGATGCGACGAATCCGAAAACTCAAGGCCACAGAAAAAGAAAATTTCGGCATCATCAAGTTGGAGGCCATCCTCGACAACTTCATGGAAAACCTGCGCTACCTCACGTGGTCAGCGACCTTGATTGCCCTCATCTCATTGGTAAGTGCATCGATCGGGTTGATGAACATCATGTTGGTGTCTGTCACCGAGCGCACCAAGGAGATCGGTCTGCGCAAGGCCCTGGGCGCCACGCGGGGGCAGATCATGTTTCAGTTTCTCACCGAGGCGAGCGTCATCACGCAATTGGGCGGCGTTTTGGGGATCGGATTCGGGATTTTGGTGGGAAATATCATCGGTTGGTTGCTGGGAAGCGGTTTTGTGATCCCTTGGAACTGGGTGATCGGCGGATTCTTGATTTGTTTTGTGGTGGGTGTGGCGGCAGGATTCTATCCGGCACGCAAGGCAGCTAGGCTCGATCCCATCGAGGCATTGCGTCACGAGTAGATGTTGCATTTGGAGGCAAATAGCTATCCGTGATTATTTTTTGCTAATATCGATTTCTTTTCTCATCTTTGTCTTCTGATAATTAGAGGACGAAGGTTATGAGGGGATTAGGTGAATCAGGCTTCCCAGTCGTTTTGTGTATTTGCGTTGGCGGCTTCCTTGCCGTCGGCTCGCCCTTGCTGGCGTTGATGATCCTGTATGTGTGCATCAGGAGATCCACCTGCAAGCTCCTTGCTCCTCAAGGCTGGGCGAGGTATTCCATCAAACAAATTGATCAAGTAAAAAATGGACGGTAAATCCAAAGAATTCATGCTGTATTTGGGTGAGGATGGCGCACCCTTGGCCGAGGTCAGGATCGACCACGAGACCGTGTGGCTTACTCAAAAGCAGATGGCCACGCTTTTTGCAAAGGACGTGCGTACCATCAATGAGCACATCCGAAATATCCTTGCTTCCGGCGAATTGGACGAGAATTCAGTTATCCGGAATTTCCGGATAACTGCTTTGGACGGCAAGTCTTACCGCACGATCGCCTACGACTTGGACATGATCATCTCTGTCGGCTACCGCGTCAATTCGATCAAGGGCACACGATTCCGACAGTGGGCGACTGCCGTTTTGAGGGAGCATTTGACCAAGGGTTACAGCGTGAATCAGGCTCGGTTTGAATCCAATTCCCTGGAATTGGAGGCCGCACTGGAACTGATCCGGAAGGCTTCGATGAGTCCTGAGTTGCAGTTGGACACGGGTCGGGGCCTGCTCGACATCGTGACGCGCTACGCGCAGACCTTCTTGTTGCTGCAGCGATTCGACGATGGATTGCTCAGCAACCCGCTTGCGGAGCCGGGCGGTGAGCTGGCTTCGATCGCCGAAATCAGGCGATCCCTGGCCGGATTGAAGGCGGCATTGATCGAGCGACGGGAGGCGACGCTCTTGTTCGCACAAGAGAACGGCCATGGCCTGGAAAGTTTGCTTGGTAATTTGGAGCAAACCGTATTCGGTGAGCCAGCCTACCCCAGCATCGAATCAAAGGCCGCCCACCTGCTTTACTTTGTGATCAAGAACCATCCCTTTGTCGATGGAAACAAGCGCAGTGGTGCATTTCTATTTGTGGATTTTCTCAATCGAAATGGTCGCCTGCTCGATCTGGAGGGGAGGCCCCTCATCAATGACATCGGCCTGGCTGCACTGACACTGCTCGTCGCAGAGTCAGATCCTGCCCAGAAACAAACGATGATCAGTCTGGTGATGAACATGCTATCGATCCGCGAAACCGGTCAGGGAGGCCGTGCGCTCAGGAAAGCCGGCTAGACAAAACAAAATCGGCCACTCCGAGGAGTGGCCGATTTTCAGCAGTCAAGGAATCCAAGATTACTTGGTAGTAGACTTGACCTCGACTTTAACTTTGGCCTTCACTTCCTTGTGAAGGTCGACGTTCACGAGATATTCGCCGACTTCTTTGATCGGTGTCTCAAACGAGATGCGCTGACGCTCGATTTCAAAGCCTTTGGCTTCCAATTGTGCGGCAACCATCAAGGAGGTGACAGAACCAAACAACCTGCCGTCTGGTCCAGCCAACGTCTCGACGACGAGGGTGATTTGGTCCAGCTTCTCGGCGATGGCCAAGGCAGCGTTCTTGATGTGGTCTTTCTTGTGAGCAGCTTGGCGCAGATTCTCAGCATGGATTTTACGGTTGGTTTCCGTAGCCATGATGGCGATCCCTTGCGGAATCAGGAAGTTGCGGCCAAATCCCGGTTTCACCGAAACGATGTCGTTTTTCTCACCGAGATCTTTGTGGTATTTCTTCAGAATTACGTCCATGATCTTACTTGATGGTATCGGTTACGAATGGGAGAAGGGCCAAGTGGCGGGCACGCTTGACAGCGACCGTGAGGCGGCGCTGGTATTTCAGGCTTGTGCCAGTGATGCGACGGGGCAAAATCTTGCCTTGGTCGTTCAAGAATTTCCGCAAGAAATCGGGATCCTTGTAATCGATGTACTTGATACCGTTGCGCTTGAAGCGGCAGTATTTCTTGGGCATGTTGGCCGACTTGATCTGATTTACAGCTGTCGGGCCGATGCCTCTGTCTTTGCTTTTACCGTATGACATGATGCGTTCCCTCGTAGATTATTTCGTAACCTCTTTTTTCTTGCCGAAGCCTTGCTCACGACGCTTCTTGTTGAAGGCAGCGTGGTGCTTCTCGACGCGAACGGTGATGAAACGGATCACGGATTCATCATAGATGAACTCTTGCTCCATCTTGGGGATCACAGCAGTGGGCGAGGTGAACTCCATGTAGCAGTAGTAAGCGTTTTGGCGCTTTTCGATCGGGTAAGCCAGTTTTTTCTGTCCCCAGTGCTCGATGTTGGTGATTTCGCCATCGCCTTTGGCGATGATGTCCTCAAACTTCTTGGTGACCTTTTTGTAATCCGCGTCAGAAAGCTCAGGCACCACCAGGTAGGTGGTTTCGTAGGATACTTTCTGGCCGGAAAGGTCGACTGTCAATTCCAGTGCCATTGAAAATCAATCAATTTAGTTCTTCTCCAGAGGCGACAGCCTCGGATTTTCGAAACGAGGGACAAAGTTAGGGATTCTTTTCGCAATGTCAATCAGATTTTCAAAAATCACAGCGCCTGACCGCCATTTTTGTTCCTGACGTGGCCACTACACCTGCCGACGCTCGACTTTTGGTCATATATAATATGTATGCCAAACGAAAACGCTTTTCCTTCCTCGGGAAGAGAATTCGGGAGGTGTCGTGCGAAGATGCTTGGCCGTGAGGCATGGCCAGGGCAATCCTTCATTCCAAAATTCCCAAAGCATTCTCCTCCTCGATAGAGATATCCACATTTCTGTCCCCGTAGCACTATCCAGAAGTCATTCTTGCATTTTTTATTTTAGCTTTGCCCTCGTGGAAGGTTTTGTTGTCTCTGCCCGGAAATATCGCCCGGCTACCTTTGATTCGGTAGTCGGTCAGTCCCATGTGACTAGCACCCTCAAGAATGCGATCAAGATGGGGCAGTTGGCGCATGCATTCCTATTTTCAGGCCCCAGGGGCGTCGGCAAGACGACCTGTGCCCGCATCTTGGCCAAGGCCATCAACTGCACCAATCCGCCAGAGGATGGGGAGGCCTGCAATGGCTGCGAAAGTTGCGTGACCTTCAACGAGGGCCGCAGCCTCAACATCCACGAGTTGGATGCAGCAAGCAACAACTCGGTCGAGGACATTCGCAAGATCATAGACCAAGTACGGTACGTGCCGGCCTCGGGCAAGAAGAGCGTGTTCATCATCGATGAGGTTCACATGCTCAGCTCGGCAGCCTTCAATGCCTTTCTCAAGACCCTCGAGGAGCCACCAGCGCATGCGGTATTCATCCTCGCCACCACCGAAAAGCATAAGATTCTCCCCACGATCCTCTCGCGGGTGCAGAAATTTGATTTCAAGCGCATCAAGGTCGATGCCGTTGCCGAGCATTTGAAAAGCATCTGCGAGAAGGAAGGGATCACTTTTGAATACGATGCCCTGCAACTGATCGGCCTCAAAGCCGACGGTGGCCTCCGCGACGGCCTCAGCATCTTCGACCAAATCGTAAGCTTCAGCAATCGCAACGTCACCTACAAGGTGGTGGTCGACAACCTCAACGTCCTCGACTACGCCTATTATTTCAAGGCGGTGGAAATGATGCTCGAGGCCGACTATGAAGGCTTGCTCGTGATGCTCAATGAGGTGATCGACATGGGCTTTGAGGTCAAGGATTTCTTGATTGGCCTTACCGAGCACTTTCGCAACCTCTTGGTGGCTCGCACACCCAAGACCATCGGCCTGCTGGAGATCAGCGACAACATCAAGAAGATGTATACCGAGCAGGTCCAGACCATCACCCCGACGGTCTTGCTCAATTCATTCAACCTCGCCTCCGCCGCCGAGCAATCCCTGCGCAATGCGGTGAATCCGCGATTGCATGTAGAATTGGCCCTGCTCAAGTTGGCTCATTTGCGTCACGCAATCTCATTGGCGCAGGACCAAGAAAAAAAAAAGTCTAGCGAGCGCGTAGGTGCCCAAAACCTGAGCTTGAACGGCCCCAATGCCGTCTCGGCAGACGTCCCCACTTCGCTGGAGGACAAGCCCCTGACTTCATGGAGTCCTGAAGTCAAGCGAACCCGCATCATGAAGGGGCCTTTTGTGATCCCCAAAAACCTGGATGAAGTCGATCTCTCTGCTGGAAACCCCCTTGCTCAAGTAGAGGAAGTCGAGGCCTTCGTGGCATACGATGTACGTGTCAACATCCCCAAGGAGGTATTTAACGCTGCCTACACCAAGTTGCTGGACATGCTGGGCAATGATGGGCGCTTCAGGATCGCCTCATTGTTGAGGCAGGATGCCTACCGGCTCGACCACAATCGGTGGATTCAATCTGTCCCGAGCGAGGTGGTGCGCAGGCAGCTGGCAGATGAGCGGCATGTGATCGACTTCATGCGGGAGCATACGGGGATTCCAAACCTCTTGCTCGAAATGGAGATCATGGAGATGGCACCCAATCCCAACGATGCCCGCCCTTACACCAACGAGGAAAAATTGGAGCAAATGCTCTCCAAAAACCCGACGCTGCGGCAGCTGATGAAGAAATTTGACGCCAACGTCAAGTACGACTAGGCGGTATCAAGATTCTGATATTCTTTGGGTTGTGCCGAGTCGACAATGCTTGACTTTCTAATAGTATTCAAAAGTTGGCTGGATAGTATCCGGCACGGCAGCCTACCTTTCATTTCTATTGTCCAGGATCACTTTGGATTGTAAGCGTGCCGCATGTCCATCAGTTGCATTATCGTTAGTGTCGATACCACCGTTCCTCAGCGCATTTCCGACTTTTTGGGCAATGCACGTTTTTTTGAGGTAAAGGGGACCTGTTTGCAACCTGAGCAGGCCATTTTGGCGCATCAAGCCTCACCCGTACAGTACTTTTTGGTGGAATTCGCGCTTGCGGCTTCTACTTTGGATCGCTTGCAGTCTCTCGGCGAGCGGGAGCGCCCTCGGTTGGTGATCTTTGGCCATGAGGAAAGCTATTTTCTGGAGCGAGGCGCCATCGAGCCCATTTTGTTCAATTCCACCATGCTCCCAAGTATGCTGGGTGAACCAGAAGAGCAGGGCATTTCGGTGATCAGGCCGCAAGGGCAGTTGCAGGTGCCTGGGTACAACTCCGACCTGTTTCGGGCGATTTCGACGGAGACCAAACCTGTCTGGCTGCTCATGGAGCCCGGAAAATGGAATTTTGTTCCTGCCACCGAGTATAGCGAGCTGCTGTATGTGCGCACCGAGATCGGGATCAAGCGGTTGAAACGGCGGGATTTGCTGGTGATCGAGGCCCAAAAGGATTACCTGAACCTCGTCGCCCGCGACGAGAATTTTAGGGTCCTGCGCAGCCTCAAATCGGTGGAGGCCCGATTGGATCCACGCATTCACTGCCGTGTGCACCGGTCATTTGTCGTGCTGTTGGAGGCGGTCCACAGCATCGATACCGAGTTCCTTTGGGTAGATGGCGTGAGTCAGCCGATTCCCATCGGACCCAATTATCGCAAAGACCTGCTTTCCAAATTGGACATCATCTAACCAGCCTTCCCCAATTTCATTCCCGAATTCTTGGCGTGGAGCACGCAAATGATCGCCTTTGATCTGCGGAGGAAAATCGTCGTCGGTCACCGCATCTTGCACAACAATCCGCCTGTAGCTGAATGACTTTGCTTCATTTTCCAAAAGGATCGGCGGCTATTCACCCAAAATCATTAATTTATTGCCCAAATACCGGAAGAGATGAGTTTCAAGATCGATTCGTTTGAGGAGTACCAAGCAGCTTACGCCAAGAGTGTCGCTGATCCTGAGGGCTTTTGGGGAGAGGTGGCGGGCCATTTCCAATGGCGCAAACCATGGGACAAGGTGCTCGACTGGACATTTGAAGGGCCAGATGTCAAATGGTTTCGCAATGCAAAGCTGAACATCACCGAGAATTGCCTGGACCGGCATCTCGCCACGCGTGGTGACCAGGTTGCGCTCATTTGGGAGCCCAATGACATTTCTGAGCATGCAAAGCGATTCACTTACAGGGAATTGCATGCGATGGTCTGCCGATTTGCCAACGTGCTCAAGCGCAATGGGGTGCAGAAGGGCGACCGCGTGTGCCTCTACATGCCCATGATCCCCGAGCTCATGTGTGCGGTGCTCGCCTGTGCCCGCATC
>JANMIM010000597.1:0-6831 GCA_031375795.1 Bacteroidota bacterium | reverse complement strand
GGCGGCGCAGGCGCGTTGCCCGGGTGGGCTTGCGCCCACGGGCGTGCGCGCTCTTGCCCCATCGTGAGCATGCCCGCGAGGGTGAGTTGTTCCTGCTTTTCCCAGCCGACCATTCCCAAGACCGGATGCAGAAACTGGATTGGAAAAAGCAGTTTCCTGTCCAGTTCCATCGATGACATCGCAGGCTTGAGGACTGAATTCCAGGGGATCACGAGCTTTTTCTCCAGGAAATAACACGGAAAGGAGACGGCATTCGGCGTGATTGCATGCCGCTCTGGAAAGACGACGAGCAAACCGGCGGGCTTGCGGTCGGCCAGCGATGTGGGCACGACATAGCATTGGAGCTGGTCAAATGCGATGCCCCAGCGTTCCATTTCGGGCCACCAGTCTGCGGCCCGCTCGCCGCGCAGGAAGGCTGCTTGCAAGCTGCCTTTTGGCTCGGGGTGGTATTGCAGGTGTACTTTCATGGGTGATTCTTGATTCGTTGCAGCAAGGGTCGCAGGTACATTTCGTTGAATTCGGTGGCCGTGCGGTGTTTGTGCCTCCCGCTGCCGACAAAATACAACGCGCCGGTGCATTCTCCATTGCTGGCCCACATCGCCGTGGCGGCATCCAGCACCAAAACGATGGATATTTCAGGGAGGTTGGGGTCGCTGCTGCGCAGGTGCAAGATGCCGCGCGGGTCCAGCCAAGCCACCGTTCCATCCCCCCACTTCACACGGCGCAGTTTCAATTCCGGATTTTTGGGAAATGCGAGGCCCAGGTGCACATCCTCAATGCGTACCTGCGTTTTGTAATCGTATCGCCCCTCCTCGGTTTCGACCAAACGCCATTCGTTAACTTCATTGAGAAACAGCGCCCTGCGGTCCAGTTTCAAGCAGCCGTCTGGGGTAATGTTGAGGTATTTCACATGCTGCAAGACGCTGTATCCAAAATTGATGGTCTGCTGCATCTCGTTTCTGTGGATCAAGCGTTGCACCGGGCGACCGATCTGCCATTCTGGCTTGCGCTCATAGGGCTGAGTGTCATCCTCCTCAGTCCCTGTGATGAAATTCCGCTTGCGAAAGCTCAGATAGCTTTGAACCTTCTCCAATTGGTAATACAGGATCCCATCATTGAAAAAAATGGCGGCATACGGAGCCAAACCTTCCAATTCGACTTCATGGCTTTGCCGCGTCGTTTGGTCATAGAGGTAGAGCCAATACTTGCCCGGCACCTCGGTCTTGACGAGCACGAGATGAAATCTCCATCCCAATTGCTGCATTTTCACTTCGGGACCGCGTTTTACATAGGGGAATATTTCCTCGGCGCCATAGTTGTTACGGTCCCAATACAAGAGTCGCCGCTGGTCGGTGAGGACCATGACGGTGCCGCTGGCATTGACGCTGCTGTTGTGTGGCCGCAAGCGCAGGTTGGTGGCCGGGAAATAGATCGGTGATTTTTCGGCGTGAAAGAAGGCTGGGAGGCTGTCGTCGTAATCGTTCGTGGGACGGGGCTTTGGGCGCTTGTTTTTGGGCAGGCGAAAGAGGAGGTCCCGCAGGTCAAATGTTGCCTCGACCAGCAGCTTGCGGTGGCCATTGACGACCTCGACCAGGCTCATCTTGCCGTCGCGGGCCAGGGCGATGATGTAATCGAGCTTGGGCTGCAGGTCGTGAAGGGGCTGGGCAAATGCGTGGTCTTCCAACAGTTCGGCGGCGGTGATGAGGATGACTTCTAGGCGCTGCTGCGGCAGCGCAGCTAGGCATTTTTGAAGGCCAAGGGCGGCATGGAGGCTGACATCGAGGCGCTCGAGGAGCTGCACGACGCCAGTTTTGTTGCTGAGGTCGGCATCTGCAAAGCGGCTGCCACCGAGCGCAAATGCTTGCAAGCCATTGCCTTCAGGGTTGCGCTCCTGGCATGCCAATGCGGCGGAAACTGCAAACGCCCTTGTAGTTCCCCAAAGTTTGATCGTCGTATCCAAGAGCAGGATTCGCTCCTTCTCCACCTTGATCGGGGGCTGCTCGCGGCGCAGGTACAGGGCCTCATTGTTGGCGAGGCGGGCCATGAGCGTGAGGTCGTCGGCGGCGAGCTCGCTCAGGAGCAGGCGGTCTAGGTTGCCGCGGTTGGTGATGTCGCTCACGCCGCCCAGGGGCATGTCGTTGCTGCCCCGAGCTTGCATGGGGATGTTGAGCGCGGCAATGATGTGGCGCGCGAGCGCCGCGACGCCGCAGGTTCGCGGGTCTTGCTCCAGTTCATCGAGGAGGGTGCTTGTGGTCTGATCGGGCGGTTTGACCTCGGGGATGGGGACATCCGCTGGCTTGGGCGGCTGTTGTAGGCCGGTGCGCAGGGCATTTTCTAGGGATTCTCGTGTGGGGAAGCGGGCGGCGATGGGTTCGAGCGTCGCGAGATCTCTGAATTCCTCTCCCATGAGCGCTAATCGTCGCTTTTTCAAATCGTGATCCAGCTTACCCGACTTGAAGGCAGCCACCAATCGTTTGTCATGATTGACTTCTTCCTCTGGTAAGCCAACCTTCCCGAAAAGTACTGAAAGCAGATGTTGCAGGCCCGGCATGGAACGATTTTCCTTGGGCAATTGATTGATTCTTAGCAAGAATGGATAAACGATTTTTTTGAAACCTACATATCGATCATCCTCAAAATTAACAGCCTCCTTTATTTTTTTTTCATCGGCAGAGCCAGGAAAATCGTCCTTACAAAACGTCAGTATCAATAGGATTTGTTGGAGACTTGGTAGCCCCTGGGGAGCTAGGTCTGACAATATCTTCTCCAATTCCTCCCTATAGCAGAGCGTTTGTCCATTCTTGATTTCAATAACTCGACCTCCCTCTCCCCAGTGCCAAAATGAATCTATGTGGAGACGAAAATAACGTGTGTCCGGATAAACTGTTTCCTCATCCATCGCTCATCATCGTTTGTCGTATGCCGCTGCGCGTCGCGGGGATCAAATTTGCCTTGGGCACGCGCTCCCATCCGCCATCTGCCTGAAATACAAGCCAATCCATGCCCTCTGGATCGAGCTGCTGGCGGATCGTGCGGGCAAACATCGCATATTCCAACTTGTAACCCGCCGGCAACAGCAGCCCTTCGCATTCCCACAACGCCCGCCCGGGAATCGTCGGCAAGGGTTCGCCCATCACCAAGACCTCGCCATCCTCCTCCGCCGCAAATTTCAGGGCTTTGATCCGCACCTCAGGCGCTGCATCCACCCAGGCTTGCAGGTCTGAAAGGGAACAAAACATGCCGATCGCTTTCTGCTCCATCGATGAGGAAACCAGTTTTGCTTCTATGGTTTCCGAAAAAGAACCTCCATAGGCCGCCACAGGCAGCTCGGGAACGATGAAGTCCCCGATGGGTTTCCAATGCAAGCTCGGCAGGTAGGCAATTGGCGTCACGGAGCCTGGCAGGAACAGCAAGTCGTCGACACCCAAGAGATAACGCTCGGTCGCAGGCAGTCTCAGAAACAAATGCTGGTCCTCGCCACCCACCGGGATGCCACGCAACCACAGGCGATTGCCCTGCAGGGCCACCACCAATTGCGGAAAGCAGCGCAATTCGCCCAAAAGCTCCACATCTGCCTCGGCCAAGACCATCACCTGCTCTTTCATGTGCTTTTCAGGATTTTTTCCCAGAGGGCATTGATCGGTTTTTGGACATAGATGCGCTGTGTGTCGTTCACGATCCACTCTGCGCGGCCGTTGAGGTAACGTAGGCGGTCCTTGATGAGCGACTTGTCGGCGATCGAGGTCTCGGGCAGGCCCCATTGCTCCGTCATCTGCATGATTTCCTTGTAGATGTCCTCGGCATCTGGTGCGGCGCTCAATTGGGCTCGGGGGTGCTGACCCAATTTTTGCGGATCGGTCTCGACGGCGGCATTGACGATGCTGCTGATCACCTCACGCTGCTCGTGGGTGTCCCAAATGTAGCGCAGCACCCACATGTCGCTCTGGATCACGTGGTCGCGCTTGCACAGCAATGCGCTTGCTGCCATGAGCCTTTGGAGCTTCACGGCGCGGCGGTCGCTCACGGCGAGGCCGGTGTTGCGCAGCTTCTGGATGAGGCTGATGTAGGCGGGACGCACGGCTCCCAACTCCACGGTACTGATCATCGCCTGCATTTCCTGGATCTCGGCGGCGGAAATGCTTGGCGCATCTCGGCCATCGCGCTGCTCGAGCAGCCAGCCGGCATTGAGGACTTTTTCCAGGTCTGCGGGATCGACATTGGCGCACTCGGCGCGGATGAGGAAGCGGTCGAAGAGGGCTTGCAAGCTCTCGTCCTCGGGCAGGTGATTGCTCGCGCCCACGATCATGAGCGCAGGCAGGGCGCGCGTCTCGCGTCCGCGACGGAAGACCCGCTCGTTCAGCACCATGAGCAAGCTGTTGAGGATCGCCGAATTCGCATTCAGCAACTCGTCCAGGAAGATCAGATTCGCCTCGGGCAGCATGCCCTCGGTGTTGGTGACGAGGTCGCCCTCGCGCAGGCGACGGATGTCGAATGGCCCAAACAACTCGTTGGGCTCGGTGAAGCGCGTGAGCAGGTACTCAAAGGTCTTGCCTTCGAGCAGGCCGCCGAGGGCGTGTACCATGGCGCTCTTGGCGGTGCCGGGAGGGCCGAGCAGGAAGAGGTTTTCGCGGCCCACGAGGCAGATGCCCATGAGGTCGATGATGTCGTCCTTGCCGACAAAAGTGGCCTTGAGGTAGCGCAAGACCGCATTCAGCTTGTCGATCAGCGGCATTTCAGTGTTCAATTGTTCTTGCATTGTCGTTGTTTTCCAATTCAAAGGGTTCAAAATCTGCCCAGAAGCGCTTGCCGTGTGCGCCGAGGGCCGCTTGCAGGCGCAGGTTCAGACTCGGCTCGGCGGCGCGCTTGCGATCGTGTGCAGCGAGCACACGGTCGGCGTAGGCGAGTTGCAGGCTCGGGTGCGAGGTGGCCAAAATTCCCTCGACGTCGATGCCCACCGCCGAGAAGGGCCATGCCATCGCGGTCGACTGCATGTTCAAGACGAGCGGATCAGACGGTGAAAGGGCGCGGGCAAAGGAATAAATATCGGGCAGGTGGCGCAGGCAAATGTCGGCGCTGTAAATCGCCTCGTCTGTGATCGGCATCGGAAAAGGCTGCAAATACGCCTTGATCTGGTCTTCGTCGAGGTTGCGCACCATGAGGAATTGCAAGGCGCGGCAGACATACGCGGCGGCCCAGATGGCGGCGGCGGCATGAAATCCAGGTGCCGCCATGGGCATGGACATGGCATCCCAGCGGTGGTATTTTTCCAGCAAGGCAGCCGTGGCGGCCTTGTCTTGCTGCTCAAAAGGCACCAAAACGGGACTCAGCACCACGCTACCGGTCTGCAGGAGCTGCGTCACGAAGTCCAGCAGTTTCATTGCGGGTGCCTTGGGACCTTTTGGGGGCGGCGGATTCATGGATTAAAGCTATCGAATTTTGGTTTCTGTTGATGCGGGACCTTTTGGATCTCGCCTTGTTCGTTGGGAGCAAATTTAGGATCGGCAGCCGAGAATCAACAGCCGATGGGTGCGGAAAAATTGCCGTTGGAGCTGCGATTTTGCGAATTGCCGGTTCAGGTGCCGAGGGAGGGCTGCGGAACGAAGGATTTTTATTATCGCAGACCATGTGCGATTATTGCATTGGCTAGCAAAATATGGGCGTTGGTCTGCAAGAAAATATGAAGTTCACGACGAATCTCCTCCGCAAAATCACAGATATCACGGGCTATCAGATTTTCAAGACCAGGCATGCACCGGTAGGTTTTTACTTGGCTACCGATATCCGCTACCGATTGCGGCTGCCGATGCGCACGGTGATCGACGTCGGGGCGAATGCGGGGCAGACCGCACTCGAGGTGGCACATGATTTCCCGCAGGCCTCGATCCATTCCTTTGAACCTGTTTTGGAAACCTTCAAGCGCCTGCAAGCCAATACGAAAGCCTTGCCGCAAGTGCATTGCGTACATGGCGCGCTCGGTGAGGCCGAGGAGGAAAAAGTCATTCGGCTTTACCCACAGGAGGAATCTGTGATCAATTCGTTGAATGACTGGGGGATGAGCACACGGGCGGATGCGCCGACAGAGACGGTGCGCATCCTCACAGGCGACAGCTACTGCGCCGCCAATGGCATCACGCAGGTCGACCTGCTCAAGATTGACACCGAGGGCTATGAAATCCCGGTGATCAAGGGATTCGACAAAATGCTCAAGGCTGGCGCGATCAAGGCGATCTATTGCGAGACGAGCTTCAACCGCAACGACAAGATGCACACCTATATCAATGACCTCAACGACTTGGTCAATGATTACGGGTACTTTTTCTATGGCATCTACGGCATGAGCAATGCCTCGATCAAAGTGGACCGCAACTACGGCAATGTCTTGTACATCAATGCCGAGACCAAGGAGAATGTTGTACTCTAAGTTTCCCTGAGGGACATCCTGAAAAAACGCGTCGGATGAAGCACTGAGCTTCTCCCGACGCGTTTTGTTTTGTGCTTTTGAGCAACCTGCCCATTAACCCCTAGTCACCCAGAGTGTACATAGCGAAAACGGGAACTCTTTGATCGAATGACAACTTGCTTGTCAGCTGATCGAGTCCAAGGCCTCTGGCCGAAGGACGATTGACCATTTGCCAGAGGCAAATGGAAATCGACTTCGATTGCCGGAGGCAAATGGTCGGTAGTCCTTCTGCCAGAGGCCTCGGACTCATATTTCGTTTTGACGGGGGCCGAATTACTTTGCAAACAGCTCGGCGACCTTGCTCCAGTTCACCACATTCCAGAATGCGGCGATGTAGTCAGGACGGCGGTTCTGATAGTTGAGGTAGTAGG